>JBFMFA010000009.1:0-17973 GCA_040753195.1 Gemmatimonadota bacterium
CTGGTGGGTTGCCTTCGCGATTCCTTTGTTTCGGCGCGTCCCCGAGCCACCGCGGCTGCTGCCGCCTAACGAGACTTTTCAGCGCGCCGTGCGAAGCACGTTTGCTCACTTCGGCGCCACGATCCGCGAGCTGAGGCGCTACCGCCAGGCCTTGCTGATGCTGACGGCTTTTTTGCTCTACAACGATGGCATTCAGACTGTCATCAAGATGGCGACCGCGTACGGCGCGGAGATCGGCATTGAAAGCAAAGACCTCATTGCCGCGATACTAATTGTTCAATTCGTCGGCGTGCCCTTTGCGTTTCTATTCGGAGCATTCGCTGATCGCTTCGGTGCGAAGCGCTCGATCTTTGTCGGCCTGCTCGTGTACGGCGTCATCGCAATTCTTGGCTATTTCATGCGGACGGCCGCGCACTTCTACGCACTCGCGGCGCTGACAGGAATGGTGCAGGGCGGAACCCAAGCCCTCAGTCGCTCCCTTTTTGCGTCGTTGATTCCGGCGCACAAGTCCGGCGAATTCTTCGGCTTCTACTCCGTGTTCGAGAAGTTTGCCAGCATATTCGGACCACTGCTCTTCGCACTGGCCATTGCGGTAACCGGCGAGAGCCGGCTCGCGATTCTCTCCGTCATCTTCTTCTTCATTAGCGGTGCGGTCGTTCTGACCTTCGTGAATGTGGATGAAGGACGCGCCGCCGCCCGGCGGGCCGAGGCAGCTTTCCGTGCAAGTGAAGGACAGGCCGCCTAACGACTACTTGCCGGCGACTACTCGGAGTAGTGGACCACCAACATCCCAATGCCACGCCTGGCGCCGCTCGCCGGTGCGCGGATCCTTGAGTGGATGATATTGCAGCCGATCTTCGGACAGTCCGACGCTGTGGCCGTATGCGAGGAGTTTGGCTCTATCCGTCGAAATCACGTGCGCCATCGGGCGACCCTTCCATACGTGATGATGGAGCCAGATCCCTCCATCCATCGCATGGATCATCCCGTCTCGTCGCCGAAGAAACTCCTTAACGTCGTAGATCTCGTTAGGCCCGCGCACGGTTCCGGCACGCGCGCACCGCGCATGCTTACTACTGACAGGTGAGTTGTCCTTCCGTCGTCGCCGGCGCAATCGCAGGCGCTGAGCCTACGAACATCGCGCACGTAATCGGGAATGCCATGGGATGCGTTACCGAGGCAGCCCAGCCGGCGCCATTGACGGTGCCCCACGTCACGGTCGTACCCGGCGACATCGACACGTTCAACAATGTCAGGTTCGTCGTGTACACCGTATTGTCGTAAAAATACGCTTCCTGAGCCGTGGCCAGGTTGCGAAGATCCGACTTCAGACCGGCCGCCCGGGCTTTCCCTTTTGTATTCCGGAAATTCGGAATGGCAAAGGAAGCCAGGATGCCGATGATTACGACAACTATTAACAGCTCAATTAGGGTAAAGCCTCGACGACCCTTGAGCATTTCTCCGCTCCGTTCGGGGACAACCGCGTGGCGCGCCAAAGGCCCGCACACGATCGGCGAGCGGCAGAAGAGCAACAGACGGGCCGCAACGGCTCAGTCCGTCTAAGACTAGTGATGACAGAGGCTTACGATGTATCAGTAGGATCGCGTAGTTGAGTTGAGATCAGCTTTTTCGCGCGCCTTTGCGCAGACTGCAAGACCGGACCTACTACCCGGACTTCGCGTCGAGCCAGTTCGCGCCAACGCCGACGTCCACAACCAAAGGAACTGATAGGTCGGCGGCACGCTCCATATCTGTGGTGATCAGGTGGCGCATCACCTCGACCTCGCCGGGTGGGCACTCGAAAACGAGCTCGTCGTGCACCTGTAAAAGGAGCTGGCTCGCGAGGCCTCGATCACGGAGCGTCCGACTCACCCTGATCATCGCGATCTTGATGAGGTCAGCAGCCGATCCCTGAATTGGCGCGTTCGTGGCAACGCGCTCACCGAACGCGCGGATGCTGAAGTTCTTGTCGCGAAGTTCAGGGATGTATCGACGGCGCTTGAAGATGGTCTCGACGTAGCCACGTTCCCGCGCTGAGGCGACCATACGATCAAGGTATGCTCGGACCCCGGTGAAGCGCCGGAAATATTCCTCGATAAAAGCCTTCGCTTCAGCGTGACTGATCTTGAGCTGGCGCGACAACGCGTGCGGCCCTTGGCCATAGATCGTCGCGAAGTTGATTGTCTTCGCCTGAGCCCGCATCTCCGATGTCACCGTGTCAGGCTCGAGCCCGAAAATAATCGCCGCCGTTTGCCTGTGAATGTCGGCACCGGTTTGGAATGCGTGCACAAACGCTTCGTCTGACGAGAGGTGCGCGAGCAAGCGCAACTCGATCTGCGAATAGTCTGCGGTGAGAATCTGCCAGCCTGCGCGCGGGATGAAACCACGGCGGATGTCGCGGCCGAGTTCGCGCCTAACGGGGATATTCTGCAGGTTCGGGTCACTCGACGAAAGCCGGCCCGTTGCAGCAACGGTCTGGTTGTAGGACGTATGCAGACGTCCATCGCGCGGATCAACAAGACCGGGCAGCGTGTCGAGATATGTACTCTCGAGCTTTGCGAGCTCGCGATACTCCATCAGCAGAGACGGAAGACGGTGTCCCTCGTCAGCCAACTCCTGCAACACGGATACGTCTGTGGAAGCACCCGTCGCGGTCCGTTTGCGTACTGGCAGTCCTAGCTTATCGAACAGAATGACGCGGAGCTGCTGGTTGGAATTGATGTTGAAACGCTCGCCGGCTTCTTCGTAGATCCCCTCCTCCACCCGCTTCCGTTCGCGCTGAAACCGCTCTTTGAGCGACTGGAACCACGCGACGTCGATCGTTATGCCCGTCCACTCCATTTCGGCCAGCACTTCGACGAGCGCCAGCTCGATATCGCGAAAGAGCTCATCAAGTTGATAGGCCGTGAGGCGCTCCTCGAGCACCGTTCGAAGTTGCAGCGTTATGTCGACGTTTTCGCACGAGAAATCGCGCGCACAGTCAACAGGGACCATGTCAAACGAAAGCAAAGACTGTCCTTTGCCGCACAGTTGCTCGTATGTCGTGGAACTCCTGTTCAAGAACTCCATCGCGAGAAGATCGAGCGCGTGGGAGCGGCGTCCCGGATCGAGCACGTAGCTCGCCAGCATCGTATCGAAGTCGACACCGCGCAAAAGCACTCCATGCCGACGCAGAACCAGCTTGTCGAACTTCGCGTTCTGTGCTGTCTTGCGAATGTTGGGGTCTTCGAGAACTGCACGGAGCTCGCCTAACGCCAAACCGTCGAAGTCCGGCAGATTCGTCGCCGACGGTGGATTCGCGCGTAGGCGGGCCGCTGCAATGCTATCCCCCGCCGGAGCGCGCCCGGCGGCACGAGGCTGCGCGTCGGCAAGTAAGTCACCTTGCGGTTCAACGTAGTCCCGGTGCCCAAACGGAAGGTAATACGCCTCTCCCGGAGCTACCGCGATGGCCAGACCCGTGAGTTTAGCCTTCAGCGTGTCCGCGGATGTTGCCAAGCGGTCCGAGGGAGAGGTTTCAGCCGCCAGGGTCATTGATCCAACTTCGCGAATGCGCCCGACTAACTCGCCTAACGAGCCGACCGTGTCCACCAGTGTATAGCGCGTCTCCGGTTTCTGGCTCGGCTGCGCTGCAGTGATGCTTCCTTCAAGGCTACGAGATAGTGACGTGAATTCGAGTTCGTGAAAAAGCGGGCGCAGGCGATCAGAGTCCGGTTTGTTTACGCGCAGCGCGTCGAGTTCCAGCGTCACCGGAACGTCCTGTCGAATCGTTACCAATCGTTTTGACAAACGCGCATTATCTGAGTGCGCCTGCAGCGCCTCGCGGGGACGCTTCTTCGAGATATCCGCTACATGGGCCAGTATCTCTTCGAGCGGCCCATACATGGCAATAAGCTCCTGCGCCGTTTTTTCACCGATACCGGGTACCCCGGGCACGTTGTCGGACGAATCGCCGACCAGCGCAAGCAGATCAGGTACCCGATCGGGGGCCACGCCTAACCGCTCATTTGCGTTCTCCATCCCGACCCAGTGCTCATCCACAGCTCCCGGACCGCCACGACCCGGGTTCAGTAGCCAAACACCGGGCCTAACGAGTTGGTGAAAGTCCTTGTCGCCAGACACGATCACGACATTCACACCGCACTCGACCGCCTGTTTGGCGAGCGTGCCGATGACGTCGTCAGCCTCGTACCCTTCAACGGCGATCAATCGTACTCGATAGGCGTCCAGCAGTTGGCCAATCCTGTCGATCCCGCGGCTGAAATCAGCCTGTAACTCCTCTGTCAGCTTTTCGCGTGTCGCCTTGTACTCGCTGTACTCGTCTTTACGAAAGGAAGACCCCGAATCGTGAACCCAGGCGAGATACTCGAGCCCGAGTTCCTGCTTACGGACCAAACGATCGAGGAAATTCGCGATGCCCCACGCCGCCGATGTGTTCTCGCCATGAGCAGTCGTGAGAGGCCTGCTGAGCATGGCAAAAAACGCTCGGTAGATGAGCGCGTACCCATCGACGAGATAGAGCCGCGGCGGCGGCGGAAGTGTTGGCTGGGACACTGAAGCTGTTCGACAGAAGACGAGCGTCTGATCAGTCGATCAAACGCTCCTGTCGAAACATATCGGGCCGCGATTCTCGAAGCAGTACGAGCAGCGATCGCTATTGCAGAACGCGACGCATAACCCCTTCGAACTCGAGCTCTGAAGTCGGCGTCATGCGCCAGCGGCCGAATCCAGTTTGATCATGGAAAAGCAACTGCAGTCGATGCTCGCGATAGTCCCAAATCTGCGTCCTGCCACGCTGACTCAGATCCGCCACGTTAGGCTCGAAAATCTGGTCGGGACGCCCGAGTGTCACGAAAACTCGTCCCCTGTCAGTCATCCATCCTTGAGAGCCTTCCTCACGGAATTGCGCATTGGCTTGCGCAACGCGTCCGAAATAGTCGCGCAACCCTTCATGCTCCGTTGTCCCAGGGTTTGGGTCGGTTTCCCGGAGGAACTGCGCCCATGCATTGGCCCGCTGTTCAGGCGTGGCACCGCGGAGCCCCTGTAAGCGAGCAACCGACGCGTAATAACGGAGATAGTCGATCATCTCCGAAAACGTCGCCACCGGGAGCTCATCTCCAAACGCGACAAACACCGGAGTCTTCACCGTGTCAACGCTGCCGCTACGGCTCACGCCGACCGATACCACACCGACGCCGAGGCGCGCCACTGGGACAGTAATCAGACCAGCGAACAGTTCACCCCGCTGTGGAAGCGATACCGAATCCGACCACAGAATACCTCCGCCACCATCCGAGACCGCCCTAACACTGACGGGGAACTGCGACCCACTGCCATACCCTTCCACATACAACGTGACGGCCGTATCACGACCAAAGACCGCCGTCGATCGTGGCGTCGCCAGCAATTGCGGACTGGCTGCCCGACGATCGCGCGGAACAACGCTATAGAGCGGCACCGGCGAGGAGACCGCCTCGTTACTCAATTGCGGAACGCCGACCGTGGCTTCGATTGCGCTCCCTGTTGCGCGCGTTCCTCCGCGCACCGTTAGGCGCATGTCGTATGTACCGGGTGCGAGTGTGAAGAATTGCCGATACAGCACACTTTCGTCCGATCGCGTCGTCTCGCGAAATGCCAGCACGCGAACTGTTTCATCGCGCGTCTGCTCAGCGACTCGGCGACCGCCCTGAGATGCTTCGAAGGTCACCTTATACTCGGCGCGATAGTGATCTCCCTCGCGACGGAACGCGAGCGCGCGATTGGCGATGGAAATCGTCAGCATCATTAGGGTGGAATCCGCTCGCGGGCCCGCGAAAAACGACAGGCTACCTACGAACGGGGTCTCACCACCTTCAGCTAGGAGACCCATCCGCCGGTACAAGGTGACCAGGTCGTCACTCGCCGGTCCACGACGACTTGGCGGCGCCGCAGGAGCGGCGGCTGGCGTAGCTGGTTCCGCAACTGGAACTTGACCACCACCGCCACCACACGCGGCGGCGAGGTGCACCAGTATTATGGCTCCTACAAAAAGCGCTCTGCGCATCGTCACGTTCTCGCTTGACCTTTGTCAGTCACTTCATGGTAAACCAGTGACCGTCGAATGGTGCAACCGCCGTTTTCTACTTCGCTTGCCGGGGTAGTTGGTGCTCATTAGGTTCGCGCCGTGTCGCGCGAAAACCTTCTAGGGCAGACGGTCGCAGGGTATAAACTCCATCAACTCGTTGGTGAGGGCGGAACGGCTGTTGTCTATCGCGCCGAATCTCCGACGGGCCAGACTGTAGCCCTGAAAGTACTTCGCGAAAAACTACGCCGCGACAAAACGGCGATTGCTCGCTTTCTGCGCGAGGCGCAGTTCGGGCAACAGGTGCTACATCCGAACGTCGTCGCGACTATTGCCACCGGCGAGGATGGCGGTCTTCGCTATCTTGTGATCGAATGGGCACGCGGCGAGCTGCTTGAGGGGTATGCTCGGCGACTCGCGCCTTTACCTCTTGAAGAGGTCACGGCGATCATCACGCAGATCGCAAGCGCTGTTCAAGCAGCGCACCAAGCTGGGATCATCCACCGAGATCTCAAGCCTGAGAACATCATGTACGACCCGACGACACGGCAGGCTAAACTGCTCGACTTTGGCATAGCCGCGGCGACCGATATGTCAAAGGACGATCGTCTGACACGCGCGGGCTTCTTTGTCGGAACACTAATGTATGTGGCTCCAGAAGCGCTTTCTGGTGAGCTCGTCACCGCTGCGGCTGATCAATACAGTCTCGCCACGATCGCGTATTTCCTGCTCACGGGCCGACATCCGTATACACCCGGTTCACCGCGCGAGCTGTTTACTCAGCTGCTCTCGCAGCCTCCTATTCCGCTCAATCGGGCACGTGAGAGCCTAACGTTTCCTGAACCAGTGCAGGCAACGATCATGCGGGCACTTAGCCGGAAGCCAGAAGACCGCTTTCGGTCTGTAACTGCATTCGCAGAGGCGTTGACAGCCACACTCTCAATACCGCACATGCCAGACAAGGGATTAGCCGCGCGAGTGCGGCGGCTCTTTTCCAGTTAGGCAGCGGCGCTATCAAGTACTCTTGAGCGGGTCGAAGATCTGCAGTTGCTCTCTATAGGGAACTATCAACTCGCTGCGGAAAAACTCGAGCATTCCATCACCGTCATAGCGCCGGCGGAATTCTCTTGGAGTGAGCTGCAAGAAGAGTTGCAGATGACGTCCAAAGCTCTGCGGCGACGAGTACTCAAGCGAGTTCGCCACGCTGGAAATCGATGCACCAGGGTTTTCCAGCAGGCGCGCTGCGTGTGCAAGCCGGGCAATGGCGAGATAGTGCTTGGCAGCTGGTAATTGCGCCCGAAAAAATCGACTCATTAGGGTACTTGCCGATATCGACAACGTGGCTGCCAACTGACGAACTGTCCGCGCACCCGCGTGACGGCGAAAGAGAACTTCGAAGAAGCGCGTACAACCTAACGACGCATTCGGTACCTCCACACCGAACATTGCCATTGCTGCCCGTTCGAGCAGGCGACTCGAGTCCGCAACCAAAAGACTATGCAACTCATTCCACCCACGAGGCGTTTGAATATCGACCACGGTTCGTAAACCACTGCGACCGAGTGTCAGGACTGTCTGTGCCGTCGTGCTGGAATACGACGAAAGCAGTGCAATTGCCGGCACGCGCGGAAACTCACGCACTACTGTAGCCAGCCTCACTGCATCGCGTTGTCCAAGACTCGCCGCTGATACAACAACAACGTCCGCCGAGTGCATCCGGAGATCACGCAGGAGTTGCTCGACCGAATCGCGATGCAGTCCTTGATAGAAGCCCTGGCTCAACGTATCAAAGCGATTCCGTTCGTTAGGCGCTAGAAGCGTGGTGGCCGTATTTCTCATCGCTGTTGTCCAAGTAGAGAAGCCAGGCTGCACAGTGAACCCGCTAGTCCCGTATCAAACTGCGCAATCCTGTCACCTCTCCGTCATCGAGCGCCGCTAGATCAATTGATCTTCCCCGAAGAATCCGCGATCTTTAACTCCGCTAGCGGGAGCCAGGCAGCTGCGCTTTCACAAGAAGCGAGGAAAGTCCGGACTCCAAAGAGCACACTGCCAGGTAACACCTGGGCGCAGAAATGCGACGGAAAGTGCCACAGAAAACAAACCGCCCGCACTCACAGTGCAGGCAAGGGTGAAAAGGTGAGGTAAGAGCTCACCGCGCACGCAGTAATGCGTGCGGCACGGTAAACCCCAGTGGGAGCAAGGCCAAATAAGCGGTGAGGAGTTGCTCGCTCCGAAAAAGACACCGTGGGTAGGCTGCTAGAACACCCAAGCGATTGGATGTCCAGAGAAATAGCTGCAACGGCCTAACAGCCGAACAGAATCCGGCTTATCGGCTCCCGTCTAGCAACTCTGTTTAGTCTACCAACCGGAGTGGCATTACCAAGCAAAGGTACTTCGCTGTCTCACTCCAGTTAGCCGGCTCAATCGTGGCCGCTCGCTCAGGGTTCTTGAATGTGATTTTCACATCATCAGTCGGCATGTACCGCAATGTCTCGAGCAGATACATACCGTTGAACCCTATCTCCAGTGGATCCCCACTGTAGTCAATCTGCATCTCGTCCTGCGCCTCACCTAGATCGGGCGTCTGAACACTAAACCGTAGAATTGCAGTGTTGAATGACAGCCGTACCCGATGCGTTTGATCGGAGGCGACAATCGCCATACGTCGTAATGCACTCGTTAGGTTCGCCCGATTTACAATCGCTATACGATCATTATCTCTCGGAATCACCTGGTCGTAGTTCGGGTACGGTCCCTCTATCAGCCTTGTAAGTACAGTTGCCACCGGCGACTGGAAGCCGAGATGATTCTCTGCATCACCCAGCTGTACTTCTTCACCCTCAGGAAATAGCCGGCGTACCTGCTCAAGGGCTTTAGGCGGGATAATAAACTGCTCAACCTGAGTTCCCCTCGCCGACTCAAGTGGCATTTCAAACTTCGCCAATCGATGGCCATTTGTCGCGACCATCCTTTGTGCTGAGTTACCCAGCTCCCACAGAACACCGTTTAGAATTGGTCGACTCTCCTCGACCGAAACCGCAAATGCTGTATGGCCAATGAGCTTATGAAGATCAGCCGAGGCTACAGCACCACGTTTTCCAAACTCCACCGGCGGGAAAGCTGGAAATTCATCCTTCGGCAGCCCGAGTAGTCGAAACTTGGATTGGCCACATTCCACATTGAGCCGCTGCTCACCAACGGTGTGCAACCGTACTGGAGCTGCCGGTAACTCTCGAGAAATCTCATGAAGCTTTCGTGCAGGAACAGTGATTGTCCCTGCAACATCGATATCAGCTGGAGCCTCAACACTAACGGCAATATCAAGATCGGTTGCTGATATGCGCAGGCCTCGATCCGTCGTTTCAAGCAATACGTTTGCTAAAACAGGCAGAGTACTCTTGCTCGGTACAGAACTTACGACTGCACCAAGTGACTCCTGTAACTTCTCACGAGAGATGGTTATGCGCATTTGGGAAAGTTTTGTTCAGTCCTTTATATGAAGGAAGTAAAGATCCTTAGTAGTAGTAGGGAATGTTAAGAAGTTGGTGTAGGAAGTACTTTGGCAGCTGCAGAAGAGGTGAGTACTTGCCGAGCGAGTTCTAGCTTTCCTTGGAACTCTTTGCTCCTTGATGCTTCGAACTCCGCTCGTTGAATACTGTGAATGACTGTTGAGTGGTCACGACCTCCAAATGCATTGCCGATTTCGTTGAGTGTGGAGCCAACAAGATCTCGGCATAGAAGCATTGCAGCTTGCCTGGGAAGCGTGAGGACGCGGAGACGGGACTTTGAACGGAGACCATCTGGAGTTGTATTCCAGAGTGCTGCAACGGTGGCTTGGACTTGCGTGATGGTGAGTTTTGTTAGGGCTGAGGCTGTAGCTCCTTGCTGCTGAGCGAGTGGAATTCCACGAATTCTTAGTGCTTCGCGTGCGAGCGTGACTGTGATTGGTTGCTTTCGCAAAGATGCGAATGCAAGCAGGGTCATGATCGCGCCTTCGAGATCGCGGATACTACCTTGAGAATGCTCACTAAGTAAATCGAGAACGGCGGCGGGTATAGCGTGCGCGAGCTGCTCGGATTGGAGCTTCTTCCTGAGGATTGCGGTCCGATGTTCAGCGTCAGGGTAGTCGATATTGACTACTGTGCCCCATTGAAAGCGGCTGACGAGGCGCGACTCAATACCCGGAATCTCGGAGGGAGCACGATCGCTAGTTACGACGATCTGTCGACCTGCCTCGTAGAGTGTGTTGAACGTGTGGAAAAACTCTTCCTGCGTCGCCTCTTTTCCACGTAGAAAGTGGACATCGTCGATTAACAGAACATCAAGTTCTCGAAACTGCCGACGAAAGTGCTGCATCGTCCGATGCTGGATTGCATCGACGTAGGCGTTTGTGAAATGCTCAGCGGGTAGATATTGGATTCTGCGCTCAGGCTCACGTGCAAAAATCGCGTGGCCGATGGCCTGCATTAAGTGTGTCTTGCCGAGACCTGTAGGCCCGTAGATGAAGAGCGGATTGTAGACTCGACCAGGTGCTTCGGCGATTGCGGAAGCAGCAGCAGCGGCGAGCTCGTTGGATTTGCCGACGACGAAATTTGTGAACGTATACCTGGCGTTCAGCTTTAGAGTCTGAACCGGCACTTGGCGTGGGGCGTGACTGGATTGCTCTACGAAGAGGTCCATTTGCACCCGCTGGGGGCGGTCTCCATTTACCTCAAATCGCAGCGAAATGGGATGACCGAGTGCTTGAGGGGCATAAGAAGCTAACTCAGTCGCGAACTTTTCTTCATTCCATTTGGCGGTGAAGAGGTCGGGAACGGCGAGGGTAAGTACTTGGCCGTTGAACTCTGTGGGTGTTGATGTTGCGGTGAGGCTATGAAACGAATGTTCGCTCAGCTTCCGGCGCGCGAAGGTAACTAGACGTTGCCATTTGTCGGCGGCTTCGGAAGCGTGCATTCAGCGCATCAAAACAAGAGGGCGCCGAACGTACCCATGTCTGTCACAAAAGTCAAAAGCGATTTTTGCTAAGCGCGAAGGGTGCTAAGCTGTTGACTTCCAACGACTAACGGACTACCGTTTTGCGGCGTCGCCTGAGCACGCAAGCACATTGTGGAGAAAATTTAGATGGGCAAGCCAACCTATAGACCGCGGAACAAGCGTCGAATTCGTACCCACGGATTTCGAACGCGTATGTCGACCAAGTGGGGACGCGAGGTTCTCAGCCGTCGGCGCAAGAAAGGACGTCGCGTTTTGACCGTTAAACTCCCCAGCAAGTACGGCGTCGCGTAGAGCTCGCGCGGCGTTAGGAACAGCGAACCGCCTTAGTCGCTCGCGCGAGATCTTAAAGGTCAGAGAAACGGGCCGGCGGATACGGGTTGCGCCAGTTACTGTTTGGATTGCACCACCCAGCAAACTGCAACCACGCGTCGGGATCATCGTAGCACTTCATGGGCATTCGGCGGTGGCGCGCAACAAACTCAAGCGCCGGCTACGACACATTGTGCGTTGCGAGATTCTGCCTTCTGCCTCAGCGGCATTCGACGCAGTGTTGAGTGTCCAGCCAGGCGCGTACGCTGCATCATATGAAGAGCTCAAAACGGTTGTGCTGAAGGCATTTCAAGGATGAGCGGTCGCAGCGTCGCGCAGCTGTGCTGCATCGGTGCGATCCGAGCGTACCAGGTTGTGCTGGGGCCACTGCTTCCGGCATCCTGCCGCTTTCATCCATCGTGTTCCGAGTATGCTTTAGAGGCAGTCCGGCGCTATGGCGCGCTCAAGGGGACTGCGCTGGCTGCAAAACGGATCGCGCGCTGCCAGCCGTTCTGTAAGGGCGGCTATGATCCGGTTCCCTAGCGCGCGTTAGGTAATCATCAACTTTCTATGGAACGACGCGTTGTACTTGCTGTAGTGCTGGCCATCGGTGTGCTCTTTTTGACACCGAGGCTATTCCCGCCTGCGGCGCGGCAGACACCCGTGGCGCCCACTGCCACAGATTCTGCGCGGCAGCCCCCGGTGGCAGCACAAACGGCTCCGGACAGTTTGCGTCCTGCTCCTCAACGAGTCGAAGCGGTCTCCGCACCCGATTCGCAGCTGGCACGTGTCGACACTACGATCACTCGCGCTGGCAGTGCTACGGTCACGTTCCAGAGTCGCGGAGCCACGCTCGAGCAAGTGGAACTCGGCGACTTTCGCTCGTTGAGCGGGACAACGGGACCTGTGCGTCTCGATTCACGCTGGGACCCGCTCCTCGCCTATTCACTCGTAACACCTAACGATACTGTTGACCTATCGCGGGTTGCTTTTGCGGTTGACGCGAATGCGACCACACGAGAGACAACGTATCGGGCGCGGGTGGCTGACCTGAACGTCGTGCTGCGTTATGCCGTCGATACTGGCGGGTACATCATTCGGGTGAATGGCGAGGTCTCCGACTCAGCAGGGCGCCCAGCCGGTGACAATGTCGTGCTGCTGGTCAACCTGCCGCGAGCTCTGGAATCATTCGAAGCGAATATTGTTGAGGATCGGCGCGGGATGAGTGTGGCGTTCAAGCCAACACCACGAGGTGCGTCACAAATCGCGCTACGTTCGCTCGATCCTAACGAGCGTCGAATTGAGTCCGGGCCAATCGATTGGGTAGCGTTGAAAAGCAAGTATTTCATTCTGGGTGTATTGGCGCGGGATAGTGCCTCGGCGTTCGCCGAGTTACAGGTCACTGGTCTGGCGCAGCCGGAGCGGGACTTCCCCGTAGCGCGGACGGTGTTGCTCCAACGCGTGCGGAATGGGGCGTTCGGGTTCGACGTCTACGCAGGGCCGCAGAAGTGGGATGCAATGCTGGCCGTCGGCCGAGAATTCCAGGGGGCGAATTCGTATGGCGGATGGTTGCAGCCGATTGTGCAGCCATTTGCGACGATCGTTATGCGCGTGCTGCTGTGGATGCACCGCGCACTTAGCCTGCATTACGGCTGGGTCCTGCTCCTCTTCGGTGTGCTGGTTCGTGTTGCGATGTGGCCGCTGAATCAGACGGCGATGAAATCGTCGATGCGCATGCAAGAGCTGCAACCCTTGCTCGCCGAAGTGCAGAAGCGACACAAGAGTGATCCTCAGCGGATGAGCGCTGAGACAATGCGCTTGTATAAAGAACACGGAATGAGCCCCTTCAGTCCTCTCGCAGGCTGCTTTCCGATTTTGCTGTCGATGCCTGTGTTGTTTGCGTTGTTTTTTGTTTTCCAGGGGACCATCGAATTCCGCGGCGTCCCCTTCCTCTGGCTGCCGGATATCTCTCTGAAGGACCCGATTTACGTCGCGCCGCTGCTGATGGGGGCGTCCATGTTCTTTACATCATGGCTCAGCATGCGGTCGATGCCTCCGAATCCGCAGACGAAGATCATGACGTACTTTCTGCCGGTCATGATGACGGTGTTGCTCGCGAACATGGCGTCCGGCCTGAACCTGTACTGGGCGGCGCAAAACGTCGCGTCAATTCCGCAGCAGTGGCTTATCTCCCGGGAGCGCGCCAGGCGGAAGGCGAAGCAGGCATAAGCCTGTTGGGCGAGGGTATGGTCACGTACAACGGAGATACGATCGTCGCGCTGAGCACGGGTTCGGGGCGCGGCGCTCTCAGCATCGTTAGGCTTTCTGGACCGCAATCGAGCGCGATCGCGCAGGCTATGCTGGATCCGTATCCCGTCGCTGCCCGTTATGCGACGCTTGCCGTAGCACGCGATCCTCGCGACGGTCAAATCCTGGATCAGCTCATTGCGGTACGCTATGACGCGCCGGCGTCGTATACAGGCGAGGCGATGCTGGAGCTCAGTTGCCATGGGGGAAGCGCCACCAGCCGAGTGATACTGGGAGCGTGTTTCGCGTTAGGTGCGCGCGCAGCCCTGCCCGGGGAATTCACGCGTCGCGCGTTGCTGAATGGCAAAATGGACCTGGCGCAGGCAGAGGCCCTGCCGGACCTCATTGACGCGACATCGGAGCCGATGCGACGCATCGCACTTGGCGCAGTGGGTGGCGGACTATCCAAGCACATCGCCGATTTGCGCAATGCCATTCTGCATGTGGAAGCAGTCATGGCATACAGCGTGGACTTCCCCGAGGAGGATGACGGCGAAGTACCAACGTCGCAGGTGATCGAGATTGCCGAGCAAGTCCATGCGAAGGTAGCCAACCTGTTGAACACTGCGGGACGCGGGATGATCATTCGCGAAGGCGCGGTCGTTGTCTTCGCGGGACCGCCTAACGTGGGAAAATCATCTCTCTTCAACTCGCTGCTGGGACAGGACCGCGCAATCGTCACCGATATCGCCGGGACTACGCGCGATGCAATCGAGCATCCCTGTTTGATCGGCGACTGGCCGCTGCGGCTTGTCGATACCGCAGGTCTGCGCGCCGCGGGTGATCTCATCGAACGGCTGGGGATTGAAACCAGCGAGAAATACTTGCGCGACGCGGATCTGGCTGTCGTCTGCAGCGACGGAACCGGGCCTGGTCTCGACGAACTCGTGGCGCGCGTCCGCGAACTGGGACCGGCGCAGATTCTAGCCGTGCAAACGAAGGGCGATCAGCGCCACGCAGAGTCGCGCCTAGGCAGCGCCGTACGTGTGAGCGTTGTGACTGGCGAGGGGCTGGATGATCTGCGCAAAGCGATCAGCCAAGCGCTCGAAAAGCGGTACGGGAGCGTTGATTACGAAAGTCCCACGATCACGCAAGCGCGCCATCGGGAAATGCTGCAGCATTCCGCGAGCGAGTTGCAGCAATTCATCCGTGCGATGGAAAACGGCACCACTCCGACGATCGCGGGCGTGCATCTACGCTCGGCAGCCGTGGCCTTGGAAGAGATTATTGGGGCCGTCAGCGTTGATGACTTGCTGGACGAACTCTTCAGTCGCTTTTGTGTTGGGAAGTAGCTGCCGTTAGGCAGTCTCTGCGAGTCTATCGGCGATCGCGAAGAGCTCGCCCGCACTCGCCCGAATTGCCCAGGATAGACCGTTCGCCTCGATTGCCGGCTCTGTCAATCGGGCGCCGATGAAGTACCCTGCCCGCTCGGGAGCGATCACGCGATCCATTGTGCGCGCGTCGTCACTCATTCCGCCTGAGAGATAGCGCAGTCGCAAGCCGAGAGCGGCCTGCTCTTGTTCGGTTTTGGCAAACCGAATGAGATGCGACTCGAGCTCGCGAACGCGCGCGTACTGTCTGCGCCCGTAACCGAAGTACTCCCACGGTGCGTGACCGGGAGAAACGGCGCGCGACACATTGACCGCGAGGCCTTCGTTTACAAGGTGTTCACGTAATGGTACGTGGCGGCCGGTATCCCAATATGAGTAGTAGCCGCCTGCTTGCTCGATTGCGGCGCGCATCTCACTGCGACTCGTGGGTGAAGTGTATCTCACCGCGTGCGCGATTTCGTGGGACATCCACAACGGTATGAGTTCGGGGTCGAGACCCAGGCCTTGAGTCTCGGGGTTGGCGACGGACGTGAAGTGTTCGAGACAAACAAAGGCGATGCCGCGACCTTCAACGACCAACTCGCCAGCGTTTGCCGCGCCGACGCCAACCATAAGCAGCAGGTCGACATCAACATCAGGCTCGAGTAACTCATTGCAGCGGCGCTCTGCCTGACGAGCGAGCTCAATGACGTCGCTGCGCTCAAGGAGTGATCGTAAATCGGAGCGATCAGCGAGTGCTGCCATGCGCACAACGTCACGAAAATGTGGCCCGTTAGGGTCGAGCACGTAATTGTGCCAGTACGGCTCGAGCCAACGACGATGCGCGTCGAAGTAGCGATGGTAGGCCGCTATTCGGTCAGCGCTGCTAAGTACGGTGAGAAAGTCCGGGAGGAGATTTATGAGCATGCCCGCCTTGCACCGACGCGGCCTAACGGCGAAGCGCCATAATAAGCCCGCACGTGAAAGCGAACAAGTAGATACGTGAAAGGAACCGAGTACAAACGGAGCAAGCTGACTGGAGTGCGCGAAACGGATGTTGTCAGCGTGTGCCGAATAGCCGGTCGCCTGCATCACCGAGTCCTGGCAGGATGTAGCCATGCTCGTTGAGCTGACGATCGAGCGCTGCAGCAAAGACGGGCACATCGGGATGTGCCTTGGCCATGCGCGCGGCCCCTTCAGGTGCAGCGACTAAACACAGGAATCGAATACGCTGAGCGCCAGAGCGCTTGAGCGAAGCAACTGCAGCAACTGCGCTTCCGCCCGTGGCGAGCATTGGGTCGAGCACGAAAAAATCTCGCTCCTCTGTGTCGCGCGGGATTTTGAAGTAGTAGTCGATTGGCTCGAGCGTCGAGTGATCGCGATATATCCCGATATGGCCCACGCGAGCTGATGGAACGAGGCGGAGAATACCTTCGACCATCCCAAGGCCAGCGCGCAGTATTGGAACAAGCGTGAGCTTTTTGCCTCGCACTTTCATCCCACTGGTCTGTTCGAGCGGGGTGGTCACCGGCACTTGCTGCAAGGGAAGATCTTTCGTCGCTTCGTATGCCATGAGCATTGCAAGTTCGTCGACAAGCTCCTTGAAGATCTTTGTTGGCGTCGCGTGATCGCGTAGCAGAGTGAGTTTGTGCTGTAGCAGCGGATGCTTTACGACGCTGAGTGTGCTGGCAGACGGCAATGGAGCTGTTGCTCCTTCCGATGGAGGTGAAAACGGTGATGGGGTGGATGCGGAGCTCATGTGCGCCAAGCTACTAGCTTCGAGCGGGCGATAGAATACGCTGCGGCGCCAACAGAATCACAGAGAAATGATCGCGGGGAATTATGGAACTCTTGTTCGCGGGTGCTGCACGCGAGGTGACAGGATCTTGCCACGTAGTGGAAGTGGATGGAAGAACAGTTGTACTCGATTGCGGGATGTTTCAGGGGCGGCGGCATGAATCTGACGAGAAGAATCGCAAACTGCTTTTTGATGTTGAGCGGATATCGTCGATCGTCGTTTCGCATGCGCACATCGATCACGTAGGACGGTTACCGGTTTTAACGCGGGCGGGCTACAAGGGGGACATGCTCGCCACGGCCGCGACGCGGGACATTGCGGCGCTGATGCTCGCGGATTCTGCAAACATTCAGGCCAAGGACGCCGAGCACCTAACGAAACATCAACGGAAGGCCGTGGAGCCACTGTACGGTCTTTCTGACGCTGCGCGCGTGGCGGCCTTGATGGTCGGAGTTTCGTACCACCGCGAGTTCGATGTGACAAAAGGCGTGCGAGCCACGTTCATAGATGCTGGACACATCCTTGGATCCGCATCGGTGATGCTGGACTGTCAGGAAAACGGGCAATCGAAGCGACTCGTGTTTTCCGGCGACATCGGACGGCGTGGAATTCCGATCATTCGCGATCCGGAATACCCGGACGATGCGGATGTGCTCATCATGGAAAGCACGTACGGCAACCGCGAGCACGAATCGGTCCTTGATGCAAAGGAGGAACTGGCGCGTGTGGTTCGCGCGACAGCGGCGAAAGGCGGCAAAGTGTTGATCCCTGCGTTTGCTGTTGGGCGGGTGCAGGAGATTTTATACGATTTGCACGCCCTCGTTAGGGACAGCGCGATTCCCGCGATCCCCATCTACATCGACAGCCCGCTCGCCACGGATGTGACGACGATTTTTCAGTCGCATCCGGACTGCTTCGACGACACTGAAGCGTTGGTGCAAGCCGTCGACGATCTATTTCGTTTCAGCCTCGTCCAATTCACGCGTCAGGTGAGCGAGTCGAAAGCGCTGAACAGCATGCGTGGTCCTATGATTGTGATTGCCGCGTCGGGAATGGTGGAGTCGGGACGCATTCTGCATCACGTCGCTCACGGCGCTTCCGATCCTCGTAACACGATTCTGATCGTGGGATTCCAGGCCCAGCACACGTTAGGCCGGCGGATTGTGGAGCGGCAGCCGGTCATAAAGGTCTTCGGG
>JBFMFA010000010.1:0-17962 GCA_040753195.1 Gemmatimonadota bacterium
GCTCGACCGGATCGAGCTCGAAGCGGCCGCCCCAATTGAAGCGACGCGGCGTGATGGCCGCGCGTTCATCTTTGCGGATAATGGCACACCACTCCACCGTCGGCATGTACAAGGTATTCGTGCGCGGACTGTACGCAGGGCCGTTGTACGAAACGCCGCCAAAGGGTCCGGGGCATACACGCTTATCGTTAGGCGACACCGCCGCGGCCATCGTGTCCTGCGCCACGACCGGCGTGGAGAAGAAGACCCGCCTGGATACACGATCGACCGCCTCGAGCACACCGGCTTTGCCGACCATCGCGACGAGCCGACGCGTCGCGCCGCCGACGCGCGTCTCGTACAGCGGCCTCGCGTGCGTGAGATCCCAATTGCGGATGTCATGCGGAACTTGCTGGCGGTGCCAGATGCGCGTCCCCGTGCGCGCGTTGAGCACGACCATGCTGCTCGTGTAGAGGTTCGCGCCTGGACGGGCGTCGGCGTTGAATGGCGGCGCGGCGCTCCCGACCGGGACGTACACCTCGCCGCGCACAGGGTCCAGCGCCAGGGACGTCCACACGCCGCCACCGGCGATCGTGGCCGGATCACCCCAGGTCGCCGCTACCGCTGAATCGTTAGGCTCGGGCACTGTGCTGAAGCGCCAGACTGGCGCGCCGGTTTTGAGATCGAATGCGCCGATCCACCCCCGAGCGCCGTATTCACTCCCCGCGGCGCCGGCAAAGACCCAATCGCGGAATGGCGTGATCGGCATTGTGATGGCGGCGCCGGTTGCAGCCTCCGCGATCTTCTTTTCCCAAAGCACGCGACCATCCGCAGCGGCGAGCGCAATGAGGTAGCCGTCGGGCGTGCCGCGCACGACGATGCCGTCCTTGAGCGCCACGCCGCGTTGCTGCGGGTAGTTCAGCGAGTCTTTCGGCTGCCAGTCGTGTCGCCACACCTGCGCGCAGTCGTCACCGCGGAAGGCGATCGTGCTCGTCGTCGTCGTTATGTAGACGATGCCCTTGTAGACGACGGGGTTGGCCTGGAATGGCGGCGTGACGCCGAGGTCGATGTTGCAGACGGGACGGAGACGCCTAACGCTGAGTGGTGTGATCTGCGCGGCGCTGGAGTACCGCTGGCCCGCATAGTCGTTGTCGACGAGCAGCCAGTTATCGCTCGACGGACGCCGTACGAGCTCCTGATGCGTGGGCCCCGGCGGTGGCGCCGCGGCAGCCTTCGGCGCGCGCTGCGCGTCGGCAGAGACGGCAAAGGCGAGCCACACCATGAGTGTAGCTCCAGTGGCGGCGAGCGCGCACGACGTATCCCACCCGCTACAGATCCTCAATGTCGGCATCCCGCATGTACACGGTGGAGTCGAACTGGTTCGCTGTAGCGTACTCCATGCCGGCGGCCGGCGCGAGGCTACCGTGCAAGCATCGAGGCGCGGGCTGGAGCTATCTGGTCAACGGACCAGGCGCCTCGAATCGCGCCCGTTAGGCCGCGCACGCTACATGCGGAACAGATAACTCGCTTTGACGAAAAAGGCGTCTGCCGTGCGGTCGAGCTGCGACGGCCGGAAAAACTCCGGTGACCCCTGACTCAGGCCATATCCAGCGAAGAACACGGTG
Source organism: Gemmatimonadota bacterium (assembly GCA_040753195.1). Classification (GTDB taxonomy): domain Bacteria; phylum Gemmatimonadota; class Gemmatimonadetes; order Gemmatimonadales; family Gemmatimonadaceae; genus DASYRX01. Next base: position 1,605 of record JBFMFA010000010.1, read on the forward strand.
CCCGGATTCGGCTGATATGAAAAGAGCCAGTCCGTGCGCAACCCCGCCCGCTCGCGCGCTATCGCGCGCCGGAACGACCCATCCGAGTTGCGCAGCAGGATCGGGAAATTCGTGCGGCTGTCGTCGCGCAATTCGTCGACTTTACTCGCATCGTACTGCGTCACCACACGGAGGAAGATCGGCCGCGAGAGTTGATACTCGAGCTTGGCGCGCGGAATAATCCGCAGCCGCACGAGCGAGCCATCCGACACACGATGGTAGCGTTGCTCCACGTACCGCAAATTCACTCTGACCCGTTCAGTCGGCCGCCAGTCGGCGTTCAACGTCGCGAAGACGATCCACGCCGAGGACCATTCATCAAAGTTGTCATCGTGCCCCGCGGTCATCGACGCGCTGGCCGACAACCTTTGGAATTGCGGCGTTGCGATCGACATGTCGACGCCGTAGTTAGGCAGCCGGTTGGTTCCGACATAAGGCACGGTATCTACCGCGGTCCCGGCTGCATTGCGCGTTTCTATGAAGTAATTGGTATACAGGAACGCCGGATACTTGAACGACTCGGCGAACGTAAACAACGTCGTGCGCCAGCCGCCGCGCCAGGAGACCGACGTGCTCGTCTGCAGCTTGATGTCGTTAGGCTCGGTTCCCCGCGTGAAGCGGTCCCACTCCCAGGTGCCGTCGAAGATCGGCGTGAAGTTGATCGCCTCGATGCGCCCATTCCTCGGGAAAAACGACCAGCGCGCGTTGACATTCGTGTGTGCGATCCCCGGACGGGAGATGAAACCGGCGCCGGCCACAAAGTGAGGATGCACACCCTCCAGGACAGCGCTGAATCCACGCGCTCGCCCCGATTTGCCAAGCGCCATCTCGAACAGCGGCGCCGATCGTGTTTCACCGGCCGTCCGCGTAAAGCTCCCAGCGAGCTGACCCGTCACCACGTAACTCCCGAGGTACACACGGGAGTCAGCACCGACCACGCGATTCCAGTCAGCACCGTCGCGCCGCTCGGTAAACACGAGGCCAGCATTGGACTGTCGCCCCAGATCGCGGCGCAGCCGAGCAATGGTAAACATCGGGTTCTCGCGTCCTGACGCGGAAGTCACCTCGTCGTCTACCGCTGTCAACAAGCCTAACGACATCCCACCAAGCTTACCCGCCGCTTTTGCGGCGGCCACCGGCGCAAGGACGCTGCGCGTGTAGATGAGCGTGTTGGGAACCTCGAAGTTCTCACTCCCTTCGAGAAAGAACGGCCGCTTCTCCGGAAAGAACAGGCTCGCGCGAGGATCGAACACCACCTGACCGACGTCCGACTCGACCTGCGAAAAATCCGGGTTCACGGTCGCGTTCACCGTGAAGTTGGGCGTCGCGCCCCAGCGCACGTTGCCGCCGAATTCCGGGTTGTGCGCAGAATAGTCCCACGCAGAGTTCGCCGCCGCGCGGGGCGCACCGATGGTCTGTTGTGTGACAACCGGATTCACGTCCAGTACCAAACCGCGACGCAGACCACGCAGGCCTAACAAGCGTCCCGACTGCGCCAGCACTGATGGCGCGCCACGCTGAATCGGAGCCCAGGATTGCTCGTGGCCGGAGTGCTGCACGACCCGAATTACCGTTAGGCCCCAGCTTTGCTCGTCCACCTGCTGATAGCGGAGCGTCTTGAAGGGAATCCGGATCTCGAGCGTGTAACCGCCCTCGATCAGTCGACCTTTGGACTCGAACAGATAGTCCGGATTCAAATCATACGAGCCACCAGAACTATTGTCGCTGAACTGGCCATCGCCTTGAACGCCGAGTGGCGTCGCGCCGAAGACGAACGCGCGCCGCCGGTCGTCGAACGTGTCGAGCAATAGACGGATGCGGTCGCTTGATTGAATTTGATCCCGTTCGGTCAACGACGTGATCACGGCACCATGAGACTCGAATGCGTGCACGCCGAAATAGATCGCGTCATCGCTGTACATAACGCGAACTTCCGTGGAGTCCGCCGCCGGGACACCGTCCACGGGTAGGTACTGCGTGAAGCCGGTTAACAGCGCCGCGTTGCTCCACGCCGGTTCTGACATCTCGCCGTCGACGCGAATTTGTCCGGTGACCTTGGGCGGTCGGAGCTGCGTCTGACCGGATCGGCCGTTGTAGATGAGTTGCGTCCCGGTGCGGTCGAGCGGCGCCTGCGCCGGCAACGTTGCCGAAAGAAAAGCGACGACGAGAACGGCGCGGCGTGCTGGCTTGGCGAAGTGCATCGGAACTCGTGAGGGAATTAGTGTTTTCTGACAGCTTCGGTCGACGATAGGTTGCCTGTCGCGCGTCGCGACACACAACGTGACCCACGGCAGACCGACCCGAGACCGGACGGGTGAGGCTGCTGGGCCAAGCGCCGCCGGTTTCGACTGGCAACGACGTGTGCGGTCCGTCAGAGCAGCAGCGCGGCGTTTCCCGCGGCCGGTGGAGGTTTGATGGATGTCGCAGGAAGCGCGTGCAAACAGAACGCCCAGCGTGGGGGGGGCCGCCAGTCCAGAGGACTTGCGCCTATTGGCGGTTGCGCCTCTGTGACCGCCAATACAGCCAGAATGGAACGCCAAGCAGCATGATTGCGATTCCGATCAAGCTCCCCGTTAGGCGATCGCGCAGGAGCCCGTAGAGATACCAAATGGACACGCCCAGGAAGATGAGCGGTGTGACCGGATACCCCCACGTGCGGTACGGCCGTTCCATCTGTGGCTCCCGGCGACGCAGAACAAACACCGACGCCACGATCAAACTCATAAACGTGTGATTGACGAACGCGGTGTACGTCAGGATTTGCGTAAACGTCCCCGATAACGCAAACGCCGCCGCCACCACGCCCTGCGCAATGATCGCCCCGGTCGGCGTCGAACGATCGCCGTGCACATGCGCCAACTTCTGAAAGAAGTACCCATCGCGCGCCATCGCAAACGCAATCCGCGGATAATTCATCAACTGCGCGTTCATCGTGCCTAACGTGGATGCCACGATCGCAATCGACACGACCCCGGCGCCAAACGCACCCACGGCCACACTCACTGCATCCGTCGCCGGGAGCTGCGACTCGCGCAAGCGCTCGAACGGCAACACCAACAGGAACGACACATTCACCAGCACATACACGACGATCACCACGGCAATCCCTACCAGAATCGAAAACGGCAGGTTGCGCTGTGGGTCGCGAATCTCACCCGCTACGTTCGTCGAAAAGTGCCACCCGCTGTACCCGAATAACGTCAGCACCATCGCCTGCGCCAATGATCCCTTGGGATCATCGGCCTCAGGAAACCATGGGGTCAGACCCCCTGAATGGGCCGCGAAGCCGAGGCAGACGATGATGACGCCCGCGATGAGCAGCAGCTTGAGCGCGGTGAACGCCGCCTGCGTCTTCCCCGCCTGCCTAACGCCAATGTAGTTGACCGTCGTGATGAGCGCGATGAGGCCAACGGCTACGAAACGGCGCTCCCACGTCCCGTACGGCATCACCCGCTCGAGGAAATACCCGCCATACAACGCCGACGCCGTCGCGACGGCCGCGATCGCCGACGACGTGTATGCAAAGAACATCGTCCAGCCAAAAAGAAACGGGATCGGCGTCCCGCCATACGCGCGCTTCAAAAACACGTACGTTCCGCCGGTCTCCGGCATCGCCGCCGACAACTCCGCGATGCACAGCGCTCCGGTCAACGCGATCACGCCGCCTAACAACCACATGACCAGCGACAACCCCGGGGCCCCTGCCTGACGCGCCACCAGACTCGGCGCCAGCATGATGCTCGCGCCGATGATCCCGCCGATGACGACCGACGTCGCTTCGACGCGGCCCAGCCCGCGAACGAGATCGCGCCCGGCCGTCACGCGAGCGCGCGCTCCAGACCGGCGGCGACAGCGAAGAGCGAATGATCCATCATCGCTTCGCCCATTGCCGTTAGGCCGACCGGGGGTTCTCCCTCTGGCTGCAGCGGAATCGTTATCGCGCACCGATCCAGCACGTTGGCGATCGAATTCGGATAGAGCAGCTTTCGATGCACCGCCTGCCACGCATCCGCGTCTTGCACCGAGGCGATCGGAGGCGCCACCATCGGACATGTCGGCATCAGCAATGCGTCGTAATCCCGCGTCACCGCGTGCGACTGCGCGATCATCTCAGCGCGAGTACGCAGCAGGTCGCGGTATTCGCTTTCGGTAATCACCGACCCGACGCGCAGACGCCGGGCGACGATCGGATCGTAGTCACTCTGCGCCCGGTCAAGCATGGGCCTGTGAAAGCGATACGCCTCATAAATCGAGATACCGCCGTTCTTGAACAGATCCGGGATGCCGTCGAGCAGCGGCAGTGAGACGTCGACGATGGTTGCACCGGCGCCGCGCAGCTTCGCCAGCGCGCGCTCGTAGACGGCGCCCACGTGCGCTTCGAGGTCGTTGAGAACGAGCGTCGTTAGGGCACCGAGTCGGAGACCAGCGAGCTGGCGGGGGACAACCTGTCGTGGAGGCTCATCGGACAGGACAGCATCGAATGTCGCGCAGCACTCAACCGAGCGCGCCATCGGCCCCACTGAGTCGAGTGAGGGCGAGAGCGGGAAGACGCCCGTGAGTGGAACGCGTCGCGCCGTCGGTTTGAATCCGGTTATGCCACAAAGCCCCGAGGGTACGCGGATCGAGCCAGCGGTGTCTGACCCCAGCGCGGCGGCACACATGCCATCGGTTACAGAAACGGCCGCGCCTGACGAGGAGCCGCCGGGACACCGGCCCGTCGCGCGATCCCAGGGATTTCGCGGAGTGCCATAGTGCGCATTGGTGCCGGGCGTGCCCATGGCAAACTCGTTCATGTTTGTCGTGCCAACGATGACCGCGCCTGCGTTGCGCAGCCTTTGAACCACGACTGCATCGTGTATTGCGACCGGCTCGTTCTTGCGCACCACGGAGCCGGCGAGAGTGACAATGCCGGCGACGTCGCAGAGGTCTTTGACGCTGACGGGGATACCTTCCAATGGTCGTGCAAGCTCGGCGCGCTTGCGGCGGGCATCCGACTTCAGCGCCTCCGCACGCGCACGCTCAGCAAACACATGGATGAAGGCCCGCGTCCCCTCCCCGTTAGGATCGGCGATCCTAACGAGCGCCTCCTCGACCAGCGCCTGACTGGACGTCTTTCCGGCGCTGAGGGCGCGCTGCAGTTCCGCGAGGGTTGGGTGTCGCACAGGGGCGCAAATCTGCCCCCGTGCAACTAGGTCGCGCCAGCGAGTGCCCTGGCTCTGGCGACGTCCCGGTGGTGGAAATTGGGGTTCATGTCCAACGCCTGCTTGGCTAGTTCACGAGCCAGTGGTGTGTCACCTTGCGCCTTGGCGATCAGCGCCGCGTGGAAGTAGAGATTGGCGTCCTGCGTGCCAATTTTCATCGCCTCTCTCATGGCTGCCTGGGCGCCAACAGTGTCTCCGGTGAGGTAGCGCGCCACGGCGAGCTGATCCCACCCATAAACATCTCGCCGCACATGAATTTCGCTCTCGAGAACGCGTCGAGTTTCATGGGGACTGACCCCATGTTCGAGGGCAAACAGCGTCCACTGTCTGTTGAACGGCTCAGGGTTAGCCAAGGCCATCTCTTGCGCCTCGCGCCGTATACCTTGCGCTTTCAGAGAGTCGCCTAACGCGGCGTACGCGTCACCCGCGAGTGCGGTGGTTGCGATGTCGGCACGATCCCCGGCACGCTCGACGCTGCGAAGTACCTCGCGCCATTCACCCCGCAACGCATGCAGCCGAGCCTTAGCGGCCCAGAGACGGCCGTCGTCAGGCGCGGCGCGCAAGCCATCTTCAAGTGCTCGCGCTGCGACCCTCAAGCGGCCGCTGCGCAGCTCGATGTCCGCCACGCGCAGATGAAACCAGGCGATCTGCTCCCGTGGCAAGTCACGCTTCCGCATGTCGTTCAGCGCTCGCCGGAGCGTCCAGCGAGCGACATCGGTGCGTCCGACGAACTCGAGATACCGGGCATAGCGCGGCGCGACAGCCAGATCGCGCATGTCATTCCGCAGCGAGTCGAACTGCGCGCGAGCATCATCGTAGGCGCCCATCTCCAGCAGCAGCTCCGCGTACAGCGCTCGATACCGCGGCTCGTTAGGTTGCTCTTGCACCAGAATGCGCGCCGCGGCGACAGCCTCTGGGAACTTGTGTTGGGCCAGCAAGGCAGACGCAAAGGTGAGTTGCGCCTTACCGTTGCGCTCGCGTCGCAGCGTCAGCGAGGAATCGGCGTATCGTTCCGCCGAACGATAGTCGTTGATGTCGCCGGTTTCTCGGGCCCGCTGCAGATACAGCCCGGCGACCATCGCGCGATCCTCCGCGCTCTCGGGGTCTTCCGTCGCGCGCTTCTTGTAGAACTCGATGTCCTTGGAGCGGATGTCGAGTTCGATGCGCGCCGCCGCTGCGTTGCGCGCCATTTCTGCAGCTGCTCGTGCGCGGGGCCGCTGGGCGGCCCACCAGGCAACGGCGGCGAGGAGCGCCGCCGTGCCTAACGTTTTCAACCGCATAGGTCAAAGGTCTAAGGTCAAAGGTCAAAGCGAGCAACTGCTTAATGCGGTGTGGAGAGGTACGGGAACGTCGCAGAGAACTGCTTGTCGTTCGCGCTCACGTTGTCCGTCGTCAGCTGCATCGTGACGTTCTGATTGCTCAGGAGCGGGCCAAAGATCGCGGCGAGGCCGGCGTCCACCACGTCGTCCGTCAGCTTGCGACCGCCGTAGCCGTTCGCGAGCGCCCAGGTAAGCCAGCCGGCACTCGATCCTGCCTTGTCCGTCTGCACGATGAGCATGTCGGGAAGGAGCACGCTTGCGATCGTGTTTGCGACGGTCTCACTGCGACCGCCGACGTTGCGCACGAAGGCGCGCAACTCCGTTCCGTGGTTTGTCGCGTCGGTGTTGGGGCTGCCACTGTTGTGGAAGCCGTGGTTCCGCTTGGCGAGGAACACTTCGCTCGTGAGCGGGTTGCCTAACCGTTCGACCTGGTCGTACGTGCGATCCATGTTCGGACCGGTGCTGTTGTTGTTGTCGTCATCGTCTGAGCAGGCCACGACAGCGACGAGAGCGAGGAGTGAAAAAGCGAGTCTATATCGCATGGGAGTCGTTTCCGATGAATGCAAGGGTGGGTGCCTAACGGCTAATCGTGCCCCACACGCCGATCTTCGGATTGCCGCCGGCGGTGAGCATGGACGTGGGAAGCTCGACGACGATCGCGAGTGTATTGAGACCGCGCAGGTAGTCCACGGCCTGGCCGACCGGACGCCACGCGCTCGCGCTGGGTGTATCTGGGAGCTGTGAGAGTGGACCGGAAACTGGCTTCCGATCTGGCACGATGCGGAAGAACTGTTCCAGGTCAAGAAAGAACGGATCATCACGCAGACCGGCGAACACCTGAAGACCGTTAGGCGCGCCCAGGTTCGTGTTAATCGGACCCGTTAGGCTCGGCGCTGATCGTACGATCGTGTTGACCATGCCTGACGAGGCTGGAGCAACGGGGCCGCGCACCTGAACCTGCTGATTGGCGCCGGTACCGGTGAACGTGAACTGGAACACGCGGTCTTCGATGCCGTCACCGCTGTTGTCGATCTTCAACTGATACAACAGGTTCGGATCGAACGTGGCCGATGCGCTTTGCGCCGGTGTGATCGGCGACGACGTCGTCATGACGAGGACGATGCGATCGGCGCTTGCACCGGGAAATGCGTAGATGTCGTTGATGTCCATGCGAGGGGAAAGCTCGACCTCAGGCGTGTCCTGATGGTCCGAGGCGAAAAGCGTCGCAGCACTGATCGCGGTCGCAACGGCAACTGCTCCGAAGAGCAATCGGCGCGTGCGTGACGGTAAAGCAACTGTGTTATTCATCCCTGTCTCCATAGTCGTGTGTCGGATGTGCGCGAGCTACGCTCAGCACACGACTGCGGATTGCCTAACGGGTAGTGTGGTGTTCGAGCGCCCGTTGATGTGGCGGCAAGCCGTTAGGAGTTACGTCCGCGGCGCGGCGCCGGATTGCTCGTTAGAACGTGCGCCTGACGACACGCACTGTGCTGTCTGAGATCAGCAACCAGCCTGCCCCATCGTTGCGCGTCACGTGGACCCACCAGCGCGTTTCAGGCTGGCCCTGCACTGCGAACCTGCTTCGGTCCAGCACTACGCACTGTTCAGCCTCCAGCACCGTGCTATCCAACCGGACGAAACACGTTCCCTCAGCACGCGCCTGGAGATAGTCGATCGTGGCGCCAGCCCCGACGCTCACGACGCGCGTGGGAACATTCGCCGTGTATTGCTCGCGCAATAACAAACGCACGGCGCCGAAGTCGCGACCACGAAACAGCACAGAATCCTGCGCGATGGCACGTACCGGCACGATCGTTTGATACCGCGTGCTGTCGTAGGTAACGCCTGCCCCACGCATTCCGACCAGCGTCGCGATAGCAGCGGACCTAACAAGCGGCTCCGCGCGCAGCGTCAGCGTGTCGGCAACTCCCTCCAGCACCGGGATGCCCTCACCCGGCCACAACGCAATCTCAAACACCGGTTCGTCGACAGGCGCCGCGCCGCTGTCGATTGCAGAGGGGGTGTCGGCCAGCTCCGGCGTGTCGCCGCGCTGCCGGCTCTCGCAGCCGAGCACGCAGGTCATGGCGGCTATCAAGCACACGATGCGCGTCATTCCCCATGCATAGTGTGAGCACGGCCGAATCACAACAGCGCACGGCGCCTCCCATCCCAGCTCGTCAGTTAGAAGACGCGCTGCACGCCTAACGTGAACATACGAGGAGCGCCGGGAGTGTAGTGCAGCTCGGTAACAGGCGCGGATTCGCCACGCAGACGCGACGTCGTCGCGAACTGCGCTTCGTTCCAGCTCGTATTCAAGGCGTTGTCTACTGCCGCTCGAATGGTCGTCCCGCCCAGGCGCAACGTCGCGAAGATCTCGATCAAGCTGTACCCACCAGCTCGCACGCTATTGTCCTCGATTGCGGGACGACTGCGGACGTGACGCCAGCGCAAGCCGCTGCTGGCGCCATGCGCTTCGACCGTTGTCAGCCCAATGTTACTGGTGAGCGTTGGCGCGAGCGGGATTCGATCAGCGCCACTGGGTTCATCGCGAAAACGACCGCGAGCAAGGTTGACGTCCGCATCAGCCCACAGCCAGGAGCCGAGTTGCGCCCGTCCCTCGACGTCGATCCCGACGCGACGGCTCGCGCCGCTGGCTTCCGTCGTCCCGGCGTCACCGGACCACACCAGCTCGCTCGTTAGGTCCAACCGCCACGCCGAAACGGCGATCGACGCGCCTTCCCACGTCTGCCGGAGACCGAGCTCATACCCAAGCGCCCGCGGCAAACTCTCGTTCACCGACTCGGCGCGCATCACAGCGCGAGCGTCATTTGAGTGGAACCCTGCGCCGGCGTTGGCAAACATCGTCAGCGATTCAGTGAGGTCGACGGCAAGGGAGCCCTTGGGACTTACGCGAGTGTACCACACCGGCTTGAAATCCGTCGCAGATACCCGGTCAGTTACGTCGAAGCGAAACGCATCGGCTCTGAGACCGAGCGTGAGACGGGTACGTGCGCTGAGGGCCAACGATCGATCCAGCGCGCCGTATGCGTTCTGAACCCGCACACGATCCTCTGACCTGACGCCGAATCTTGTGCGATCGCGCGACGCGTACAGACCAACTGTCGCATCATCCCAGCGACCACCGAGCGTGCCGCGCCAGGCGCCCGGCAGGCCAAAGACTGGCGTTAGGCTCTCCCGCCAGAGCGATGCACCGGCGATCACCCTATCGTCGACTTGCTCGATCCCGTCGCCATTGACGGAGTCATCGAGGAAGAACGTGAAGTTGGAGAAGAGCCTGAAGTCGTAGCGCGTCGCGTAGGCTTTGGCGCCCCAGTTCCGTCCACCCATCGCGGCGATCGCGTCGAAGCGCGAGGTGCGGCCACCCTCGGTTGAGTCGATGGCGCCGAAGCGCGAGATCAGCCCGGTGCGCACGGCGCGGTCGGGGATTTGACCCGACGCGTCCCAACGCGCGGAAAAGCCGGATAACGTTAGGCCCAGGCGTGACGAGCCCAGCGGCGTGGAGTACCTGGCAAAGCCGTTCCATCGACGGAAGTCTTGCGAGGCGTCGAAGGGTCCGTCGCTTCGCGCGGTCGAGGCCGCGACGTATCCGCCAGCACGCGAGGCATCACCGCCGAAAGGCAGCAACGTCGTTAGGTTTGTCGTCCCGAAGCTGCCGTATCGGAGCGCCATCGACGCCTCGTCTATCCGCTCGCGCGTGGCGAGGTTCACCGATCCCGCCACGGCAAGGTCACCGTCGCGCGTGTCGTACGGTCCCTTCCGCACATCGACACGGTCCACGATTTCGGGAATGACGAAGTGCAAATCGGCATACCCTTGGCCGTGGCCATGGGAGACGATGTTCACCGGTACGCCGTCGACGCTCACCGCGACGTCGGTTCCGTGATCGGCATCGAATCCGCGGAGAAAGATCTGCTCGGCCTTGCCGCCGCCGGCGTGCTGCGCAATGACGAGGCCGGGGGCGAGGCGCAGCAGCTCCTGCGACGAGGCGCGAGGGCGGAGCGCGATGTCAACCTCACGCACGGTGCGCGACACCGCCGCGGACAACGGTTGCTCGACCGTAATCAGAGTCGGCGTTAGGCGCAGCACCGCAGGATCCAGCAAAACGCGGACGTCGCTTGCAGTCGCGCCGACGCTGAGCGTCTCCGGGCGGAAGCCGAGTCGGCCGACGATGAGCGTGGCTGGTAGCTCGAGCTGCAGCGTGAATGCTCCCGCGACGTCCGACCGAGCACGCGCGTTAGGCTGCGCGCTGCCGGCGATGATCGCGTCGGGGACGCCCTGACCGCTGGATCGATCTATGACGCGACCGCGCAACAAAGTCCCCTGCGCTGCAGCCGGCACTGAGGACGTCGCGACGAGCACGACCCAGCCAAACATTCGGAAGTTCATGGTTATCGACGCTTCGGTGCACGGTTACGTCGACTAACAAGCGAATGGATTGCTGCGGGCGGTTTATCGAGTCAGCACGCTCTGGAGGAGGAGCAGCAGGGCCAAAGCGACCACAATCGCCATCAGCATGCGCAGCGGTGATTTGGTTTGGCGGTCGGCCGTGCGGTCGGGCGCGACGCCGAGCAGCTCACAGGCGGCTTCGTAGTCTTCCTCGTTGACCCACAGCGACGGCGCCGACACGGGACCCATCGGAAGCCCACCCATGAACTCCCCGCGGATCTCCGCCGCGATTCCGGCGTTCTCCAACACCGCGGCGCCGACGTGAGCTTCCGCCGCATTCGTGCTGGTCAGGACGCGTCGCATGGGACGACCGCCTAACGCTGAGGCACGGTACCGCCGGGCCGCCAGGCGTTGGTCCGACGCCCCTCGGCCATCACGCGTTCGATGTCCACGGCTCGTTTGGGAACGCCGGCGGACAGATTCTCATGGCCGCTCGTCGTGATCAGGATCATGTCCTCGATCATGATCGCGATGTTCTTGTCCGGAATGTAGATCTTCGGTTCTACTGTGATGACCATGCCCGGCTGCAGAGGCATCGAATAGTCGCGGCTATCCTGCACTTCGAGCCCGATGTGATGACCCAAGTCTCGGACCCCGCGGCCTAACGGCGAATAACGAACTATCCCTGCGTCGCGCGCCAGGTAGTGCGTCGGTGACGGCATGATTCCCCATACCTTGTCCTCGCCCATCTTGGCGATGTCTTCATACTGCTCCAGGCCGTGCTTACGAAACACATGCGCGGCCGCCTTGATCGCGTCAAGCATCATCGCGCCGGGCCGCATCGCCGCAATGGCCGCCTCCTGCGCCTCCAGAACAATGTCGTAGTACTTGCGTTGCTCCGGCGTGAAGCGGCCCGACACGGGCCATGTGCGACAGAGATCCGCCGTGTACGTGCGGTATTCCGCCGCCCCATAGTCTACGAAGACGAGATCGCCGGCGCGCATGATGCGATCGACCGCGTTGTAATTCTCGCGCAGCAGCGAGAAGAAGGTGAGCGCATTCTCTCCCGAAGAAACGATGGGAGGAAACGCAGCACGCGGCGATCCTTCGCGCTTCCATACGAACTCCATGAGACCGGCCAGTTCGCGATCGTTCATGCCGGGACGCAATGCGCGCAGCCCTTCAAGCATGCCTAACGCAGAAAGTTCGGCGGCTTTGCGCAACGCGGAAATCTCCGACGCATCCTTGACGAGTCGCAGCCTGTGAATCGCCGGCGTCACGTCGCGCCAATCGATCTCCGGCGGCAGTACTGCCTTCAGCGACGCCGTGAATTGCGCCGCGAACGAGAGCGCACCCCGCAGGCCCGGTGGGGCATAACCCGGCTCGCCGCCTAACGGCGCGTACACAACGCGCTGCGATCCCACGAGTGCGCGCAACCGTGGCACGAGCGAATCGATCGGATGTGTTTCGTCCACGCCTGTCGCGCGGATGGCGGCGTCGCCGGGAGCCAGGCGCCGCCGCGGTCTGTTCCACACCGCGCGACGGAATCCTTCGTCGAGCGCTGGATACTGGCCGCCGGCCAATTGATACGGCTCGGGGAGAAAGAGGATCGATCGCGGTGTCGCATTCCGCCGCGGCACGAGTACAATGACCGCGAAAGGAGACTCGACCCCCGTTAGGTACCAAAAGTCCGGCTTCTGCTTGTTGTTGTCGTCGGCGCCCGCGAGAAGGCGTCCCGGGACCACGGTGACCGCCCTCGTCTCGCTGATGAGCTTGCTTCGCCGTGCCGCATAAACGTCTGGCGAAAATGCCGCATCGCTTTGTGCTGCAATGGGTTGCGTCATGGCAACCAGGAGCGTAAGCGCCGAGCAGCTCCTAGCGAGCGCGAGCTTCATCGAACCTCCCTCGAGTGTTGATTCGCCATTGGCCGGCGCTCAGATTCGCCTATGTGAGCGAAATCGGCCAGAGACCACCGGGAAACGTCAGCAGCGTAGCCAAGGCGCTCGACCGCGCGATCAGCGCGAGCGAACGCTTGGCGGCGCAACCGGACGCCGCGAAGAATGCGGAGCAGTTTGCGTCGCTCGTGGAGCAGCTGCGCGCTCTCCGGACGCGCGCCGGAAACGGCGAGACGATCACCACGGACGAACTGGGCGCGGTCGTGCGCTTCGTCTCGGATTGGCTGCCTGACGAGCAGTTTGGTCTTATCGGTCAGCTGGGTGCGGTCGTACGCGCGGCGCAACGTAGTGGCGGCCGCAAACGCCGCTCACCACAAAAAACTGACTAACTAGTCGCAGCACTGTCGGGTCCCAGCCCCCGCCTTCGTCCTCGCGGCGTTGGTGCGATAGGCAACGTCGGGCGGCGCATCGCCTCGTGGCCAGTCCCGCTCTTTTGTCTTGTAGTCAGGGCGCGGACGTCTGTTGATAAACGTCGCAACGTCGTACGCCTCCTGAGCGCTCAGCGTGCGCGGCGCGTTCTGCGGCATCAGCTCTTTGATATACGCCGCCGCTGTGCGCACGCGCGCCATGCCCGCCCCGATGTTGTACGACTGTGGTCCCCATACCGGAGGAGCCACGTCGCTCCCTTGCCCACTGCCGCCGTGACAAACCGCGCACTTGGCCGAGTAGACGGCGCGCCCACGCGTCTCGCTACCAGGCACCGGCGGAACAGCTGGAATGCCCTGGCCGACGACTTCGGCGCCGACAGGATAGCCTAACGAAAGAAACGCGAAATAGTTCACCATGTCCCGCATGTCACGACTGTCGGGAGCGGGGGGGCGGCCATTCATGCTGCGCCTGAAGCAATCGTTGATGCGATCTTCAATGACCTGCACGTATCCGCTGCGTGAGCGATACTGCGGAAAACGTGCGTAGACACCGACCCACGGCATTGCGTTCGGCTGCGTACCGTCGGCCATGTGGCAGTTCGTGCACGTGAGCTTGTTGCCGACGAAGCGCGGCAGGGAGTCGCGCGTCTTGCGCAGGAGGGCGCGCCCGCGTCGAACGGAGCGTAGCATCACACTGTCAGCTATCTCCGATTCGAGTGGGACGCGAAAGGCGACGCGCCTCACTAAGGCCGGGGTCGGCAGCGTCGCCGCGTCAGCTTCGGTCGCGGCACGCGACGTATCGGCACCGAGGCGCGGCTCGTAGCCCTCGACTGTACACGCCGCCGAGCAGGCAACGAGCGCCGTCAGAAAGGAGCGATGGGCGGAAGTCATGGTCGTATGTATCCCGATCGTGCCACGGGAGTTCTACCTTATCGGTTCCTACAGCCATCGGCAACAGATGCAGCGGATCGTGATTGTGACGGGGGATATCACCACCCTGAGCGTAGACGCCATCGTGAATGCTGCCAACACGTCCCTGTTGGGCGGTGGAGGCGTGGACGGGGCGATTCACCGCGCCGCCGGCCCTGAGCTGCTTGCCGAGTGCCGCACGTTAGGCGGCTGCCCGACGGGGAGCGCGAAGATCACCAAGGGTTATGAGCTGCGGGCGCGTTATGTGATTCATGCCGTCGGGCCGGTATGGGATGGAGGTCGCGCGGGAGAGGCGCAACTCCTGGCGTCGGCGTACCGCACGTCGCTGGCACTTGCGCGCGAGCATGACCTGACGACGATCGCTTTTCCAGCGATTAGCTGCGGCGTGTACGGGTATCCGATCGATCAGGCGGCGCGGATCGCGTTGAGCACGGTTCGCGATTTTCTTGAGAGCGAGCCCGCGATCGAAAAAGTGCTGCACGTGTGCTTTGACGATCGCGTTATGCAGGAGTATCGTCGTGTGGCTGAGTCTCTAGCTATTAGTCGCTAGGCCATAGGGTTGTTTCCTAGTGACTATGAGCCAGGCGACTAACGCTTACTGCAGCTGATATAGATACGACAACTTCACGAAGATCCCGTCGTCTCGTCGCGTGAGATCGCGCAAACGCATTGGTTCGGGACCCACGTCGGTCGCGCCGTAGCCCGCAAAGAACACCGTCCCCGGCGTCGGCTGCCAGGAAAACAGCCAGTCGACGCGCAAGGAGTTGTTCGATTCCTTCGTTAGGCGGGTGAAGGTGCCGTCGCCATTGCTCAGTAGCAGCGGCCCGTTCGTGCGCGTATCGTCGCGCAAATCGTCATGCCAATCGGAGTCGTACTGGCCGACCACCCGCAAAAATATCGATCGCGACGCCTGATACTCGAGCTTCAGTCGCGGAATGCGGCGGAGCGCGACGGTCGTGTGATCGCGACGATTGTACTCTTGGTGCTGATACTGCGCATTCACTCGCAGCTGATCCGTTGGGCGCCAGCTAATCTCGGCCGTACCTATCGCAATATCCGCCGTCGCCCACTCGAAGAAATTTTCGTCGCGACCGAAGACGTAAAACAAGTTCGCGCTGAAGCGCTCCCACTCCGGCGTGTCGAGTCGGAAAACCCAGTCCACGTTGTACAGGCGTGATGTGCCGGTGAACGGGATCGTGTCGATGCGCGTGCCGGTGTGCCGTTCGACATGGTACCCTGCGTAAAGACCAGGATCGTAGCCGAAGGACTCGAGGAACAGCGACATGCCGGCCGACCATCCACCCTTGAACAAAAAGTTCTCGTTGAAGTGCAGCTTGCGATCCTGCGCCGCACGGCCTTTCAGAAACGCGTCGTAGACCCACGTCCCGTCCAGCGCGACGCCGCTCGTGAACGACTGAACAAACGCGTCCTTGTTTCCGAACCACGTTAGGTTGTGGTCCCAGCGCCCACCCACAATACCGCGACGTCCGAGAAATCCGGCGTCGGCACGGAAGGCGGAATCGATGCCGTTGAGCCGATACGACATGTTCAGCCGTCTCCCGCGGCGCTGCAGCGTCGCGTTCCAGATCGGTGCATTGAACGCGCTTCCGCGCGCCTGGGACCAGCTGTGTGCGTACTGAAAGCCCGCCGAGTAGAGACTCTTGAACACGAAGCGACCGTCGAGGCCGGCGACGCGATTGTAGTCTGCTCCGTCCATGCGATCGGTGTACACCATGCCGAGGCGCGATTGCGCGCCGAGGTCCCGCGAGAGCCGCAGGACGTTGTAGATGGGGCGCTCGTTAGGCGTCGCTGCGCGCGATTGCCGCCGATCGTCCACCGCCGACAACAACGCCAGATTGGTGCCTAACGCCTTGCCGGCAAGCTTAAAAGCGACGTCCGGCTGGCCGATGCGGCGCGTGTAAATCAGGTTGTTCGTCACCTGAAAGTTCTCGATCCCTTCCAGGAAGAACGGCCGGCGCTCAGGGAAAAAGACCGCCGAACGCGGATCGTACTGCAGCGCGCCAACGTCGGCTTCGACTTGCGAGAAATCGGGGTTGAGCGTGCCGTTGAGGACGAGGTTGTTGGTGAGTCCCCATTTGAGGTTGAGGCCGTAGTCGGGGCCGTCCCGCACATGGTCAC
>JBFMFA010000011.1:0-17796 GCA_040753195.1 Gemmatimonadota bacterium
GATTTGCCGCCGACAGGTGGCCCGCCTAACAAAGCCACACGGGGTGGAACGACGGCCATCACGCTGCCGCTGCCGAGGTCGATGCCTTCGTCCACGCCAGAGGAGGCCAACGCGGTCACGCGCGCCCCCGCGGCGGCGGCCAGTTGCTGCGTCTTGGCGTGCACGGTCGACTCGTTCAGCGCGGCACGCACCACAAAGGCCCCGCGCGGAAAACGCACCCCGCTGGTCGTGAAGGCACGCGGAGCGTACCACACCCGCACGCTGTCGCTCAAAAGGCCCGCCAGCAGCCGGATCGACGATTCACTCCCCGGCTCGAAGGCGTACCCGTAGCGGCCCCGAGTCCATTCGCGCAATTCCTTCGTTAGGCCCGTGATGCGTTCGAGCGATCCTGGGAGTGTGCGCACGGTCCACGTCCGTACGCGATAGGCATACGGAAGCGACCACGCCGTCACGTCGTAAAAGCGGTCCGGGAGGCCAGTCCGGCGAGACTCGAGCTCCACGCGGATGAAGGCGGAGTCGATCGCGGCGTCCGGTTCGAGAATCGCGCGCGCCAGATTCCCCATTGGCTGCGCGAGATCCACCACGTACCAGCCCGCGTTTGCCCGCAACGGCCGCGGGGCTGTCTCACCGAATGCCACCGCATCGCGCAGATCCGCCACGTTCGTTAGGCGCTGCAGTTCGATGCCGTTTTCGATGAGCTTCGCCGCCAGCGAGTCACCGCGACCCTGGGCGTCGCGCTCGAAGACGAACGCGCGGATACCGCCCATCGCGCGCTCCCCGCGGGCGATCGCCTCGCGGCGCGACGCGAGATAGTCGCGCACGATGGCCGTTCGGTTGCGCGCTGCGTATCGCGCTGTGGTCCATTCGGCGACATAGTGGTTATGTGCGGCGTCCCGCAGCGTGCGCACCGTGCCGTCGCCGCGCAGGACCGCCCCACCGCCTGACGACGCGGACTCGAAGAGCATGCCAATCGCACCGGTAAGCATGGGCCAGCTTTCGCCGTAACCAGGATAAAACGAGTCGTAGCCCTCGCGCCGAAAGAAGGACCATCCAAACCAGTCGAAGGCTTCCTTGTGCGCCACGCCAAACCGCTCGAACCACTCGGCCAGGTTCGACGGATTGTTCACGTTGTTAGGCTCCATCGGCGGCGCAAAATAGAACGTGGAGTTCGTTCCCATCTCGTGCAGATCGACGGCGACGTGCGGCCACCACTTCATGAATGTCTGCACGCGGCCGCGCGTCTCTGGATGCGACATGACGAACCAGTCGCGATTGAGATCGAAGTAGTAGTGGCTGGTGCGCGGGCCGGGCCACGACCCGGCGTTGTTCAGCGCCCCACCGTCTAACGAGGCACGCTGCCGTCCGCGTGTTTTCTGCACGTCATGCACGTGGCGCTCACGGCCGTCGGGATTCTCGTTAGGGTCGATCAAGACGACCGCGCTGTCGAGCACCAGCCGCGTGTCGGCGTCGGTACCCGCGGCAAGCTGGTACAAGAGCGCGAGCCCCGCCTCGACACCGGAGGCCTCGCCGCCGTGCACGGAGTGCTCCAGCCAGACCAATACGGGGAGCCGCCCCACCAGTTGATTGAAATCGGCCGGAACGCGGGGGTCGGCGATGCGCTGCGCGTCGCGCTGTATCTCCGCGATGCGGGCGATGTTCACCTCGCTGCCAATCGCGATCACCAGCATCTCGCGCCCCTCAAACGAATGCGCGACCGTGTCGACTTTCACGCGTTGGCTCGCCGCCGCGATGCGCTCGATGTAGCGCATCATGCGCTGGTGCGACGTGAACTGCTGGCCGAAGTCGTAGCCTAACAATGCTCGCGGCGTCGGAACTTTGGGGTCGTACGTCGCGGCAGGGTCGGAGAATGTGTGTTGGGCGAAAACGGGGGCTGCGAGGAGGGCGAGAGCCAGCAGAAGGCGCATGAGGTCACTGGTCAAAGGTCAAAGGCCAAAGCAGGCGTAGCAGTTAGCTACCGCGCCGGCAGGACGCCAGAGGGACCAGCCATCGCGGTTCGGAATCACGACCCACGCGGCGGCGCACAGGCCATATTTCATCATGCACTCATTCCTCCTCGGCACTCACAACATCCTCCGCTGGCTGGTCCTCGTGATAGGCGTCGTCGCGCTGATCCGCTCACTGCGCGGCTTGGCGAGCGGCTCGTTGTGGACGCGTGCCGAAGCGGCGTCGCTCAGTGGTTACGCGAACATCCTGGGGCTGCAGATGCTGGTGGGGCTTGGCCTCTATTTCTTTACGAGCCCCGTTGGCATGCAAGCGCTTGGCGACATGGGAACCGCGATGCGTGACCCTAATGCACGGTTCTACGCTGTCGAGCACCCACTCGCGATGCTTCTCGCTGTCGCGCTGGCGCACATCGCGCTCGCCCGCACGAAAAAAGCAGCAACAGATGCCGCGCGCTTCCGCACGGCCGCGCTACTCATCACGCTGTCGTTGGTGCTTGTCCTGGCGCGGATGCCCTGGGCGCGGCCGATGATTCCGGCCTTCTAGACCCCCATGTGGCGGGCGCTGGTGATCATCGCGCGACTAGGGCCGTTGGTCGCGTCGTTTTGGCGTGATCGCAGGCGCTACTTCGTCGCAGGGAAACCGCTCACGCGTGCGTGGCACTTTCACCAGCGCCGCGCGCGCCGCACCGTCAACGCACTCGCGTCGTTAGGTCCTACGTTCATCAAGCTCGGACAGCTGTTCGCCGCGCGGTCCGATCTCCTTCCCGAGCCGTACGTCGGCGAGTTCGGTCGCCTGAGCGACCAGGTGCCGCCTGTCCCGTCCGCGGTTATTCGCCGCACCCTCACGGCTGCGTACGGGCGGCCGGTCGAGGAGGTCTTCGACGCATTCAACGACACCGCCATCGCGGCAGCCTCGTTAGGGCAAGTGCACCGAGCGCGTTTCGAGGGGAAAGACGTCGCGGTTAAAGTGCTGCGACCGGGTGTGCGTGAGCTCGTAAAACAGGATGTCCGGGTGGCCATTCCACTCGCGCGGTGGATCTCAAAACACTTTCCGAATCAGCACATCCGCAATGCGCGCTCGGTCGTCGAGGAGTTTGCGCGGCGGATCCCTGAAGAGATGGACTTCGAGCGAGAAGCTGTATTCGCCACGACAATTCGGGCGAACTTTGCACGCACGGAAGGGGTCATCGTACCGCGTGTCTTTCCCGAACTTGTGCGGCCCAACGTGCTCGTCCTCGATTTCATCGAGGGGCGTCGCATCGATCGAATCGCCGCGGGGGGCGCGGTGCAACCCCGGCACGTCGTCGCCAAGGTGATCGAGTTGTACATCCAGATGATGCTCATCGACGGTCTCTTTCACGCCGATCCGCATCCAGGGAATCTGCTCGTCACATCCGACGGGACGATCGTCCTGCTCGATTTTGGCATGGTGATCGAAGTGCCGAAGGAGATGCGGCGCAACCTGGTGCGCACGGTCTTCGCTGCGATCCGCCGCGACGTGGAAGGCACGTTAGTCGGCTTTCGCTCGTTAGGTCTGATCGACCCGGTCGCCGATCTTAGCAAGCTGCACCCGTTGGCCGAGCGCCTCATGAGTATCGCTTACGACCGCGGTTCGATGCAGGAGCGTCTGGAACTGGTCGCCAATGAAGTCATGGCGACGTTGTACGATTGGCCGGTGACGCTGCCGAGTGAGATGGTGTATTTCGCGCGCACGGCGGCGCTGATCGAAGGGTTGGGCGCGCGTTACGATACGTACTTCAACGCGGTCACGTTCGCCTCGCCAATCGCGATTCGTTTGCGCGGTCGGATCCTCGCGTCGCTGCAGGAGGAGGGGCAACCGAGCGTCATCGACTGGCCCACCGCCGTCGGGGCGGCGTTAGGCACGATCGCGCGGCGTGTACTGACCTTTGGGCAGAAACTGCTCACGCCGGCTAACGGCGCCTCCGCGGTGCCTCGACTTCCCGCGGGGCCGCGTAACTCATCCGCTGAAGAATGACGTAGGCGCGACGGCGCGCGAGGGTACCGTTCGGGTTCCAGCGCCGCGGGGCGGGGAGCACGGCAGCCAGACGCGCGGCTTCGTCCCGCGTTAGGCGGGCTGCGGATTTGCGAAAGTGAGTGCGGGCCGCCATCTCGGCGCCGAACACACCGTCGCCCCACTCGGCGAGGTTGACGTAGAGATCGAGGATGCGGTCTTTCGTTAGGCACGTTTCCAGCACCAGCGCAATGTACAGTTCCATCCCCTTGCGGAGGTACGAACGCCCCTCCCACAGGAAGAGGTTCTTCGCCGTCTGTTGCGTGACGGTGGACGCGCCGCGCAAGCGCCGGCCGCGCCGCCGCCGTTCCAGCGCGTTTTCGATCTCGATGAAATCGAGACCGTAATGCAAAAAGAACCGATCGTCCTCTGCCGCGAGAACCGCTCGTCGCAGGTGCGGCGAGACGGCGCTTCGGGGGGCGGCGACTCGCCGCGGCGGCCCTTTCAGCTGAGCCGCGCGCTGCACGGTGCGAATTGTCATGACCATCGTGGTCGGTGGGTCCACGATGGCCAGTGGCAAAACCAGGAGCCACGGCGCCACGACCCCAACCACAATGGCGTACAGTACAAAGCGGCGAAGGAGGCGCCAGGGAACGCGCATGGGCCGTAAAAGTATCACGAACGGTCGTCGTCCGAGTCGCCGGAGCTTCCATCGGCGCGCCGCGCCGTCGATCTTGGAGCAGGTTATGACGGACCCCGCGATCTCAATCGAGACGGTCGATCGCCCCCTCGAGGCAACGACTCAGCGCAGCGCCACTGGTACGCGCCGCTGGGCGCTCCTCGTCTGCGGTACGCTCTCGTTGGGCCTCGGCCTCCTCGGCATCTTCGTGCCCCTGCTCCCCACGACGTGCTTCCTGTTGCTGGCGGCCTGGTGTTATGCGCGCAGCTCACAGCGTCTCTACAACAAACTGCTGAACGCGCGGCTCATCGGCCCGTATTTGCGGCGCTATCGCGATTCGCGGGTGATTCCGCCCCGCGTGAAGATCGCGGCGCTGGTGATGATGTGGATCACGATCGGATACGCCGTGTTCACGTACCCCAATCTCGCCGTGCGCCTAACGCTGCTTGCCATCGCGATCGGTGTGACGCTGCACCTGTACAAACTTCCGGCGCCAACCCCCGTCGCCGATCCGCGCGGAGTGCACGACCGTTAACCGCGCCAGTCAACGAGAAAACTGCAGGAGTCTTCCTCCAATGTTCAGCATGCGTACGCCTCGTCGCCTGTGCCGCTCCGCCGCGGTGGCCTTGCTGTTCGTCCTGGCCGCCCTGTCCGCGCAGGCGCAGACCGCGCGGGTACGACTTGGCATCGATGTGCTGCTGAGCGATTCGCTGCACGTGATTCGCGGAAAACGCGTCGGGCTCATCACGAATCACACCGGGCGCGATGCCGCAGGGGTGAGCAGCATCGACAGGCTGGCACGTACCCCAGGCGTTAGGCTGACGGCACTCTACGGACCGGAGCACGGTCTCCGCGGCGTGGCACAGGCCGGCGAGCACATCGCCTCCAGCGTGGATTCGGCGACAGGCGCCCCTATCCATTCGCTGTACGGTGAAACGCGAACGCCGACAGCGGCGATGATGAAAGACATCGATGTGCTCATCTTCGACATTCAGGACGTCGGCGCGCGGGTGTACACGTATCCCTGGACGATGACGCTTGCGGCTGAAGCGGCGACCAAAGCCGGAAAGACGTTTGTGGTGCTCGACCGGCCGAATCCGATCCGCGCGGACCGCGTCGAAGGCGGTGTGCTCGATCCGAAATTCCGGTCGTTCGTGGGAGCGTATCCGGTCGCCCTGCGGTTCGGCCTAACGATGGGCGAGCTGGCGCGCTACCTCGTTCGCACGAAGCAGGTGAGGGCGAACGTGATCGTCATACCGATGCAGGGGTACACGCGCAGCATGTGGTGGGACGAAACCGGGCTTCCCTGGGTCAATCCGTCCCCGAACATCCGGTCGCTGGACGCCGCGGTGCTGTACCCGGGGACGGTCTTCTTCGAGGGCGTGAATGTCACCGAGGGGCGCGGGACCGACGCGCCGTTTCAGCTCGTTGGCGCCCCTTTCCTCACTGACGCCGGCGCCATAGCGCGCGAGCTGAACGCGAAGGGGCTCGCCGGTGTGCGATTCGATTCGACGTCGCGCACAGTCGAGGCAGGGTACAAATGGGGCGGCCAGACGATCCCCATGATTCGCGTGAGCGTCACGGATAAGAACGCCGTGCACGCGACGACGGTCGCTTTGCACATGCTGCGAACGATCTATGTGCGTCACCAAAAGGACTGGCAGTGGCGCACAGGGTCGATCGATCGTTTGTCGGGCGGGGATCGGCTGCGGGCGGCAGTGGAGCGCGAAGGCGGGATTGAATTGCTCCTGCCGATCCTTGAGCGTGAATCGCGCGAGTTTGAGCGCTCCACGGCCGTCGACCGTCTGTATCGGTAACCGCGGGGCCAGGGGTCAGACCCCTCGTGGTGTCTGACCCCATTCGCTGGAAACAAGCCCGCAGAGACCGCCGTAGGGCCCGAACCTTCATGGCCGCACCCGCCCCGAGTAGCGAATGCCCCTTTTAGAAGCTGTGCGTTTGGCACTGACACAACTCCGTGTGCAGAAGCTCAAGAGCTTCTTCACGCTGTTAGGCGTCACGATTGGCGTGATGTTTTTGATAGCCGTCGTGTCGGTCGTGAACGGCATGGGGCGCGCGATGGAAGAGGACCTGATCGGCAAAATCATCGCGAAAGGGAGTTTCGAGTTACGCCGCCGCCCCAACATCAACATGGGCGATATCGATGAAGCGACCTGGCGCTCATGGCGCGTACGTCCCTGGATCTATGAAACCGACGCTGAACCGGTGGGTGCGGCGCTAGAGCCTGGAAGCCGCTGGGCGATAACAAGCGGCTCCAACCTCACCATCGAGTCACGTTACGGCCGACCGAAAGCAGTGGAGGTCACCGCGGTCACCGAGAACTGGTTCGACATCAAGAACATGGGTGTGAGTGAGGGTCGGGTGATCGCGCCACAAGAGTATCAGATGGGGACGCCCGTGATCGTGATCGGTGAGGACGTGAAAAAGCGCTTCTTCCCCGGACTGAATCCGATCGGTCGTGAGGTGAGCATCGGCAAGATCCCGTACCGCGTCGTGGGAGTCGCCGAGTCGCAGGGAAGCTTCATGGGGATCTCGCTGGACCGTTTTGCGATCGTGCCGTACAAGTCGCCGGCGCATCGCCTGACGAATCGCTTCAAGATCATCGATGCTGTGATCGTACAGTCACCTAACGAGCAGGTGATGCACACGAACATGGAGGCGACGCGCACGATCATGCGTTCGCGCCATAAGCTGCGACCGGCGCAGCCGGACGACTTCACTATGCAGACCCCGGACGCGGCGCTGGAGTTCTGGCGCAAGATCGAGGCGGTGATGGTGGTCGCCGGCATCGCGCTGCCCGCGATTGGGCTCCTGGTCGGTTCCATTGTCATCATGAACATCATGCTGGTCGCCGTCGCCGAACGCACGCGCGAGATCGGCGTGCGTAAGGCGTTAGGCGCGCGTCGCCGCGATATTCTTAGTCAATTCCTCGTCGAGTCCACGACCCTCAGCCTCGTCGGTGCAATCGCCGGGATTCTTGCCGGCGTCGGCGTCGCTGCCGCCGTAAAAGCCGCGTCGCCGCTCCCCGCGACCGTGGCGCTGTGGTCGGTCATCGTGGCGGTGACTGTCGGCGCGGGCGTCGGCATCATTTCCGGCGTTTACCCAGCATCACGTGCGGCCAGGCTCGATCCCGTCGTTGCCCTGAGGCAGGAGTAGCCGATGCGCCTCTTCGCTCGCATCGGTTCGCTCCTCGAAGGCGTTGTCATTGCCGTCGACTCCATCAAGCAGAACCGTGTTCGCGCGGCACTGACGATCCTCGGTATCGCCATCGGTGTCTTCGTCGTGGTCGTCATGTCCGCCGCGATTCACGGCATCAACTCGAGTCTCGCGGCTACGTTCGAGTCGTTAGGGCCCACCACGTTCTTCCTCAACCGCTTCCCGATTTCTCTCGAAGCGTGCGACGACTCGGACGAGACGTGCCCGTGGCGGAACAACCCGCCGATCCGCCGCACCGAGCTGGCCGCCCTTGCTCGGCTCTCGAGTCTTGATGAAGTCGTGCACCGCACGGGGACGTCAACGCGCGTGAAGTACTTCAACCGCGAGCTGTCCAGCGTCTACATCGAGGTCATCAGCCCGAACTGGCTGGCCATCGGCGGCGGCGACATCATCGCCGGACGGAACTGGACGCCGGCTGAGGACGGCAACGGGCAGCCGGTCATCGTGCTGAACGAGAAGATGGTGGAACGGCTCTTCGTCGACAGCGATCCGTTAGGCAAGGAAATCAGCGTGAACGGAACTCCGTTCACGGTCGTTGGCGTGTACCGAGAGCCCGCGCAGTTCATGGGCGAGGGAGATAGACCCAGAGGCTACGTGCCGATGGGCACGGGATTGCGCTACCTACGCGTCTGGATCGACTGGATCGAAGCGGCGATACGGCCCAAGGCATCGGTCGCGCGCGACGACGCCATCGATGAAGTCGTCGCCGTCATGCGCGCAGAACGCGGGCTGCGGCCGAGTCAGCCTAACGACTTTGCCATCATCACGCAGGACAAGATCTTCGAGACATGGAACACCATGACCGGTGTCTTCTTCCTGGTGATGATCGTGCTCTCTGGCGTAGGGTTGATGGTCGGCGGCGTCGGCGTCGTGGCCATCATGATGATCTCCGTGACGGAACGAACGCGTGAAATCGGCGTGCGAAAAGCGTTAGGTGCCACGCGCGCCTTGATCCTGTGGCAGTTCCTCATCGAGGCCGCGACCCTCACGGCCATCGGCGCCGCCATCGGCTTCACGATCGGATGGCTCGTCGCGATGATCGTGCGATCCGCCTCGCCGATCCCGGCGTCGGTACCGCCCACCGCGGCCCTGGTAGCCCTCGTCGCGAGCACGATCACCGGCATCATGTTCGGAATGCTCCCGGCGTCGAGAGCGGCACGACTAGACCCCATCGACGCTCTGCGGTACGAGTAGATAGTTGATAGTTGATAGTTGATAGTTGATAGGGGAGGTTTGCTCCTACCTATCCACTATCAACAATCAACTATCAACTTGATCGATCTTCCCGCCACCCCCGACGCACTGCGCGACGCCACGTGGCCTGACATCGAGGCCCTTTACACGGCCGTCCTCAACGAACCGATAGCGCCAAGTGATGGCGAAAAGTGGCTCGCCGCATGGTCACGTTTGGAAGAAGTCGTTGAAGAAGCTGGCACGCGGGCAATGGTCGCCTACACGTGCGACACTGCGAACCCTGAGAAAGAACGGGCGAACCTGCGCTGGTCGGCGGACATCTTTCCGCGCGCCGCGGAGCTGCAGGTGCAACTCGCCAAGCGCCTTCTCTCACTCGGCTACACGCGGCCGGACCTCGAAACCGTTTTGCGCGCGATGCGCACCGACATCGAGATCTTCCGCGAGGAAAACGTTCCCCTGTTCACGCAGTTGGAAGAACTCGTCTCCGAATATCAAAAGATCACTGGCGGACTCGTCGTCGATTGGGATGGCGAAACGAAAACAGTTCCACAGCTGCAACCGTTTCTGAAGTCGCGTCAGCGCGACGTTCGCGAGCGCGCATTTCGCAAACAGGCCAGCGCGTATATGGAGCAGAAGGACGCACTGAGCGGCCTGTTCGACCGGATGTACGCCTTACGCGACCGGATCGCGCGGAACTCCGGATTTGCGCACTACGTCGATTACGCGTTCGCTGCGAAGCATCGCTTCGACTACACGCCTGACGACTGCCGCGCGTTTCATCGAGCGGTTGAAGCGACAGTCTCGCCGGCGGTCGAACGGCTCATGCGCTATCGCCGGAATGAACTGGGTGTATCGACATTGCGGCCGTGGGATACGGCGGTCGTATTGGAGACTGAAGAAGCGCCGGTGCCATTTCAAGATGTCGCTGGCCTCGTGCAGCCTGCGCAGCGGATTTTCCGAGCCCTCGATCCGGAGTTAGGCACTCAGTTCGATCGCATGGCGAAGGAAGGGCTGCTGGATCTCGACAGCCGCACGGGCAAAGCACCCGGGGGCTACTGCGTCAAAATGAGTCACGCCGGAGTGCCGTTCATCTTCATGAATGCCGTCGGGGTTCCAGACGACGTCAACACGCTACTGCACGAGGCTGGACACAGCTTTCACGACTTCGCCGCGCACAGGCAGCCGTTCATCTGGCAACGCACGTCCGGACATGAGGCCGCGGAGCTGGCCTCGATGTCGATGGAGCTGTTTGGGCTGCGCTATCTGGGGAAACCGACGGGATACTATTCCGAACGAGATCGCAACGCTGCTGAGATCGAACAGTTTGAGGACATTCTGCAGAGCCTTGCGCACATCGCGAGCGTCGATGCGTTCCAGTTATGGCTCTATACGAGCGGACAGGGGGGCGACGCGCAGGCGCGCGATCGCGAGTGGCTGGCGATCCGCAACCGTTTCGAGCGCGGGATCGAGTGGAGCGGCCTGGAACCCGAGCGTGTGAGCCGCTGGTATCGGCAGCTGCACATCTTCGAGTATCCGCTGTATTACATCGAGTATGGGATTGCGCAGATTGGCGCGCTGCAGCTGTGGCGCAACGCGCGGCGCGATCCGCAGCGGGCGTTGGAGCACTATCGCCAGGCACTCGCGTTAGGCGGAACGCAGCCCCTGCCCGAAATCTATCGTGCGGCGGGGGCGCGTCTGGTCTTCGACGAGGAGGGGATGCAGGAGCTCGTGACCCTGGTGGAGAAGCGCATCGCGGAGTTGCGCGCTGCCGTTCGGTGAGTGAGAGGCGCAGCGAGTTGCTCTTGTCCAGCGAGCGACTCGTTATGCGCCCGCTCGAATCAGAAGACTATCCGGCATTTCACGGCCTGCTCGTCGAGCCAGGCGTCCGGCGCTATCTGTGTGACGACCAGGTCCTGCCGGAGGACGTGACCCGCGGCTTTCTGGATCGGAGCCTCGAGCTTCTCGCTCGGGACGGAAGCGGCCTTTGGGGGATTCGCCGTTCCGCGGACGACGAGCTGTTAGGCGTGGTCGGCTTCTGGTACTTCCACGAACCGCCGCGTTGCGAGCTGCTGTACGCGCTGAGTGAGCGCGTGTGGCACAACGGCTATGCCAGCGAGGCTGCCAGGTGCATGATCGACTACGGTCGCCGCCTTCTCGGGATGACCGACATTCTGGCGAGCACGGATACGCCTAATCTTGCTTCGATTCGCGTCCTGGAGCGGCTGGGGTTCGTTAGGACGGACCGCAAGCTGGTCAACGGGCGCGATACTTCGTTCTTCTCGCTGCTGTCCGACGCGTGATCGGCGCGAGCGTGGGCCCGGTAGGTGTGTTGTTCCTGGCCTTATTCGGGCTCGCGGTGCCCATTGCTGCCTATCGAGGCCGTCACCGCCTGACGAGCATGCGGCCGCGCCCAACGCGGCGGCAGTTATACGGCTCACTGATCGTACAACTTGTCTTCTTTCTGGTGTTCGGGTGGCTCACGGCGTGGCGGGAAAGAATCGCGTTGTGGCGCGCGCCCGACGGGTGGCTCGTGCCCGGTCTGGGTACCCTGTTCATTCTGGCAGTCCTCTTTGTCGCGACGATACCTATCCGTCGCAAGGCTGTGGAACGGCGGGAACCGCGCGTGTATTTCGCCATGCCGGTTCAGCCTGACGAGATGGCCCTGTGGGTGGCCGTGTCTGTCATGGCGGGCGTGTCGGAAGAGTACGTCTACCGCTGGGTGTTCAGCGATCTCGGCGCACGCCTAACGGGCAGTCTGGCGTTCGGCTGGGCGCTTTCCATCCTCGCGTTCAGTGTGGCGCACGCCACGCAAGGGTCCTGGGCCGCCGTGTTGTTCAGCGCTGCGTTCGCGCTACTGGCTCACCTGCTCGTTTTCCTAACGGGGACGCTCGTTTTCGCGATCGCGCTGCACGCCGTGTACGATGTGCTTGCCGGGATCGAATACCGGAGGCTCGGACTCCGGTTAGGCTATCCGGAGCACGGACTGCCTGACGCGGATGCAGAAAGTGCTGTGACGACCTCCCCGGCCGCCTCGTCTCCGTAGCACTTGCGGTGGTCGCTGGTTAGGTGCCGGTGGCCTGACGATTGCCTGACGCGAGGTTAGGCAGTAGACTCGTAAGCGGTGGTTTCACCCTAACGGGGGGCCTCGGAGGGCGACTCTGGACAAACGCGGCAGGACGGTAAGATTGTCAGCGAGCCGTAGACAACGAACCACCCTAACGGTCCTCGCACCGTTCCTACCTAACCCACCTACCCTCCCCAACGACTGTCTCCTTAGACGAGGACGGAGACCCCAACAGGAACCAGACCTATGGCAATGAAGAAAGCAAAGCGGAAGGGCGCCAAGCGAGCAACGAAGCGCCGCTCCAAGAACGCGACCGGCACGGCCGGCATCAGCCGTATCGATCAGGCGTCTACACGGACGCACGGCTTCTTCGTGCGTGTCGGATATCACCGCACGCGTGACGGCTCGTGGCGTCCAAAGCACCGCGCCTTCTTCGGCGACGCCTCGTACGGCGGAAAGGCAAAAGCGCTCAAGGCCGCGCAGAACTGGCTCAAGAAGGTCTCGAAGTAGCGTGTCCTCGAGGAGGGGTCGGCGCCGACACACGCGCCGGCCCTTCCGCATAACGCGACCGACTCCTCGTCGGCGCTTTGCTGACACGCTCGCCGAGCCGTGCCCGCGTCTGTGGGCACGTGCCGCGCTATGGTCTCTCCTCCCTCCGGCGGTCCGCTGCTCGGCCGCTGGCGTCTCGTCCGCGCCGATGCCGCGTTGGAGTTTGCGGCGGGCGTGCGCATGGAGTTTCTTCCGGACGGACACCTGCGCTACACCATCCCGATCAACGACCGCGCGATGGTTGTGAACCTGCTGTACACCGTCGAGGGAGACACGCTGCGCACCGACAACCCTCTCGCGCCGCACGCAACGGCGACTCGATTCGAGCTCGGATCTGGAGATGTGCTCATCCTCGATTTCGCAGGGATGCGTGCCTGGTTCGTCCGGGAGCTCTAGGGCGCGCTCGTTATGAACTCGCAGCGCCTGGGACGCCTGGACGCCATCTGGCTTAAGCGCGCCCGTCGCGCGCCTATGGACCCTGTCACGTCGGCGACGCTGGAAGCCGGCATCGGCATCGTGGGGAACGCCGATCGTGGTGGCCGCCGGCAGGTGACTATCATCGAGCGGGAACGCTGGGACGACCACATGCAGGCACTCGGGGCTGCGCTGGACCCGTCGACCCGGCGCGCGAATCTCATGGTCAGCGGGATCGCACTGACGAACTCGCGCGGACGGGTGCTGCGGATAGGGTCTGCCCGCATCCGCATCTACGGCGAAACAAAGCCATGCGAGCAAATGGAAGAAGCGCTCAGCGGCTTGCGTCGGGTGATGTACGATAATTGGGGCGGTGGCGCGTTCGGTGAGGTGCTTGAAGGCGGTGCGATCTCGCTAGGAGATAGCGTCAGCTGGGAGCCGGGCGACGTCGCTGCCGCGGGCGCATAACGAGTCGACTGGATATGCCGATCTTTCGCAAGTCGATCATGACCACGGAGTGCGACGAATGTCGCCGCCCCTTCGCCATCTCCTCAGGGGGTGTGTGCGAGAATTGCCGTCGCATCCTGTGTACGAAGCACCTGCACGGTACCCTCACGCGACGCATCGCCATTGCTTTTGGCGCCCAGATGCTGTGCGTTCGCTGTCGGACTGGCCAACCGATTCCGCAGGCGAAATGACGGAACGCCTGTACTACACCGACGCGTACCGCACCCGGTTCGACGCCACGGTCGAGGAAGTGGCGCGCGGGGAGCAGGTGCGAGTGTACTTGAATCGCACGGCGTTTTATCCGACGTCAGGTGGCCAGCCGCACGACGTTGGCCATCTGAACGCGGCAGAGGTGGTTGACGTTGTCGACGAAGGAGAGCGCATCGCTCACGTTGTGCGAGGCGACATCGGACCCGGCCCAGTGAGCGGGAGCGTCGACTGGGAGCGGCGCTACGACTTGATGCAGCAGCACACCGGCCAGCACCTTCTCTCGGCGCTCTTCGCCGACTCGTTAGGTGCCCCCACGCTCAGCGTGCATTTCGGAGACGTGCTTTCCACGCTCGACGTCGATACGCCCGGGCTTTCCACTGACGCGCTTGGCGAGATCGAGCGCCGCGCGAACGAAATCGTTTGGGAGAGCCGGCCGGTGCACGTGACGTTCGAAGCCGCGGGATCGGCGGAGGGTTTGCGCAAGGCATCGCAACGCGATGGTGAGTTGCGCATCGTCACCATCGAAGGTGTCGATCGTAGTGCATGCGGCGGGACGCACGTGCGGAGCACCAGTGAGATCGGACCGGTTCTCCTGCGTCGGACGGAACGCATGAAAAAGGCGTTACGCATCGAATTCGTCTGCGGCGGCCGCGCCCTCGAGCGCGCTCGTGCCGACTATGCCATCCTTACGCGGATGGCGCAGTCGGCGTCCACGTCGGTCGACGATTTGCCGAAGATTTTTGACTCGCAGCTGGCCCAGCTGCGAGACGCGGAATCAGCGCGACGCAAACTCACGGACACGGTGGACCGGTATCGCGCGCAGGAACTACACGCCGCGGCCCCGGTCGACTCGTTAGGTATACGCCGGGTCGTGGAGCGCTGCGTAGGCGGGACGACGTTGGAAGACGTGCGTGGAATCGCGTTGCGATTTGCCGAGTTGCCGCGCGGCGTTTTTGTCGCCGCGACGGAATCGCCCGCCGCGATTCTCGTCGCCGCTTCTGCCGATTCAGGAGTGAACGCAGGGGAAGCACTACGTGCAGCCGTTACGGCGCTCGGCGGTCGCGGCGGCGGGTCAGCGCGGCTCGCTCAGGGAACGGTGCCGAACGCAGTCGCGCTGACGACAGCCCTCGCCACGATCAGCGGCGTCGCCGCTCCGCAACCAACAGGTCAGTAGCGCCGTGGACGAATACCGACATCGGTCACCTAACGAACACACACCGCTCGCGCCGCGGCGCTCGTTCACCCTGGTGCGCGATGAGTCGGTGGAGCCACACCGCGGTGCGCTTGCGGTCATGGGAAGCATCAAGCGGCGTGGTGTCTGGGCGATGCCGCGCCGGTTTCGCGTGGCCGCGGTCATGTCCGAAGCCAAGATTGACTTGCGCGAAGCACGGATTGGTGCGGGCGAGAGCGTCGTCGAGGTATTTGCGCTCTGGGCCTCGGTGGAGATCATTGTGCCGCCCGGCGTTCACATCGAAGTGCAGGACCACGCCATCATGGGCGAGGTCAACTGGGATACCACCGACGAGCGTGAAATGGACCACGACGCTCCAGTCATCTTTGTCCGCGGGAGCGTCATAATGAGTTCCGTCGAAGTGAAGGTTCGGTACCTGGGCGAGACGGACAAAGAAGCCAAGAAGCGGCTCAAAGCGAGAACGAGCTATGGGTTGTGAGTTGGGAGGTGAGCGCTCGGCGGTGAGCTTGAGCAGTGCGCCCGGGCCCAGAGCCGCACCTGTTGCGATGTGAGCGACGCCTGCTGCTTGGGACTAGGCTACAAACTTCTGGCTAAGTAGTCGTCCGTTCTTTACTTTCGCGCGCATGACTGGCTTTAGCGCTTGGCTCAACGATGCTGCGCTGACGGTCTTCACGATCTCCGCGGCGCTGTTTGTCGTTCTCAATGCCGGTGCTGTGGCACTGGTGGCTCTCACGCGCGACCGCCGCTTAGTGAATCGTTGGACCGCCCGATGGCTTGCCGTGAATGTCTTGTTGATCGGTGCCGGCGTGGGCGTCCCGGTGGCGGCCAAAGTGGTCCGCCTAACGATTGACGCTCTGGCGGCCACCAAAGCAATGAAATCGCCGCCACAGGACACCGAACTCGAAGCCAGACCGAAGTGAGCCTGGGCTGCAGCGCATAGCTGACAGCTCACAGCCCAAACTCACCGCCGAGTCGTTTCACTCAGAGCACAAAACACACAGCTCTTAGTTGATTCGGTCGCGCCGATCTTCGCGCCGATCGCGGATCTGTTCGCGCCGGTCACGCCGGTTTTCCTTGCGGTCGCGGATGTCTTCGCGCCGATCACGGCGATCTTCCCGCCGATCGCGCACATCTTCGAGGCGATCCAATCGTCCACCCTGGTGGCGGGCATCGCGTACATCTTCGCGCCGGTCGCGCCGGTCTTCGCGTCGGTCGAACTTGTTTTCACGACGATCGCGTACCTGCTCGCGCCGATCACGAACGTCTTCGCGCCGATCACGCACATCTTCGACACGATCACGTACTTGACGCCTGGTCGGCTGGCTGAGCAGCGGGGTGGTTGCCGCAACTACGAGTATGGCGGCGCCGACGGTAAGGAACACTTTGGCTGACATTGGAAAACTCCGCTCTACGCTGCAATGAGTTGGGCGCCCGGAGGCGCGTTCTAAAGGTCTGACGTCAGCGGGCGCTCGCCGTTAACACGCAGAAGGTGCCAATTTGCGTAGGCAGAAAATGCCGCTCCAGGAGCAACCACTGACCTCTCGCCACAGCCTAACAAGAGAACGCGAGACAACCAGGTGAGAACTGCGACATGACGGCGCGAAAACGAGCGCGAACGGCGACGAAGCGAAAAACGCGCATAGCGCGACGCAAACCGGCGATCGGCGCGAAGCGCAGCGCGAGTCGATCTCGATCACCGGCCACAGTCGTGAAGCGTGTTTCGCGTTTGCGCGCCGTCCGCAACCGCGCGAGAGACGTCGGAGAAGCGGCGCTCCTCGCGGCAACCGGGAAACCGTGGCGACACTGGTTCGCGCTGCTCGATGGCGCGGGCGCCAAGGCGATGGATCACGGCAGCATCGTCAAGGTTCTTGCCAAAGCTCGTGGTATTAGCGGATGGTGGCAGCAGATGATTACCGTCGCCTACGAACGCGCACGGGGGTTGCGCCAGCGACATGAAACAACGAAGGGCTTCACGGCCAACATTTCCAGGACGGTGCAGGTGCCGGTCGCAACGCTGTACGAGGCGTGGGCCGACACCGAGCGCCAGCATGGCTGGTTAGGCAGCCCTGCTCCCGAGGTCCGCTCCGCCCGGCCCCAGCGCTCGCTCCGCTTGCGATGGCACGATGGCTCTCACCTCCTCGTCTACTTCGAAGGCAAAGGGAGCAGCAAGTCAACCGTAGCGATCAGTCACGAAAAACTGCCTAACGGTCGAGCCGTACTGAGGAGCAAGGCGTTTTGGAAGGAGGCACTCGCTCGGCTACAGGGCATTCTGGAACCAAAACCACCGAGAGGTAGGAACTGATGCGACGAAAACTGATTACCTGTGCGCTGGCCCTGCTGGCCATTGCGTCGACGAGCGGCGCACAGAGCGCCGAAGAAGGCGAGGTGATGAAAACGGTTCGGCAGCTGTTCGACGGCATGCGCAAAGAGGACAGTGCGATGGTACGAGCCGCCTTTCACCCAGAGGCCGTCTTGCAAACCACGGCCATGCGCAACGGACAGACGTCAGTCGGGAAGCTAGGAGTCGAAAACTTCGTGCGTTCCGTCGGTACATCCCGCCCCGAAGCGCTTGATGAGCGCATCTGGAACGAGAAGGTTTTCATCGACGGTCCGCTCGCCGTCGTGTGGACCGACTACGCGCTGTTTATCGGGACACGCTTCAGTCACTGTGGAGTTGATGCGTTCCAGCTCGCGAAGATGGCGGATGGGTGGAAAATCATCGCGTTAGCAGACACGCGACGAACGGACAACTGCAAGCAGGGGCCAGAAGAGGCGTAAGGCGTAAGGGGTAAGGCGTAAGGGATAGTCCACCTTACG
>JBFMFA010000012.1:0-17511 GCA_040753195.1 Gemmatimonadota bacterium
CGATCTGCAGCAGCCGACGCGGCCGCCGGGTTAACGCGCCGTCGGTGCTCGCCGTATCTTAGGAGGCGGCCCTTGGCGGCCGCCTCCCGCCCAGCCAATTACGAATCCGGAGCACCGCATGAAGGCCCGTCAGCTGCCGCTGGTTCTTTCTCTCCTTCTAGCCATCACCGTCGACGCGCAGACGCGCACCTTCGGAAACCTCGCCGCGGGTCCTTACAACAGGCTCGTGATCCGCAACGCGATGGTCATTCCGGGCCATGGCGGACCGCCGGCTGGTCCGTATGACATTCTGATCGAAGGAAACACAATCACGCAGATGGTCCCCTTCGACCCCGTCGCCGCCGAGCGGCGCGGCAGCCAGCAGCGCCTAACGGGTGATCGGATCATCGAAGCCAACGGTATGTACGTGATCCCGGGAATGATCGATTTGCACACGCACTTGCGATCGGCGGCCGAGGAAATCGAATACGTCTACTATCTGAAACTCGCGATGGGCGTCACGACGATGGTGAACGCGGCCGATCGTGGCTTCCAGAACGCGATGCAGGAGGCGGCGAAGAGCAGCAAAAACGAAGTTCTGGCGCCGCGCATGTTTCCGCTCACCAGTTACGGCACCGGCACCACCGGATTCTCCCGCCTCGACCTCGACAATCCGGCTAAGGCGCCTGAGGTCGTCAAGCAAATGGCTGCCGCTGGATTGCGCGTCATCAGCATGGACCCGTTAGGCTGGAGCCTGGAGCTGATTACCGCGATCGCCAAGGCAGCCAAAGAGAACGGCATGATCACGTCGTTCCACTTGCAGCCGTCGAACACCGCGGTGACGAATGCCGTGAAAGCAGCCTGCGCCGGAATCACGATGATCGAGCATCACTACGGGTACGCCGAGTCGGCACTCGATCGGCAGGTGCAAGACTTCGGCCGCGAGTACGACTACGGCAATGAAAACGACCGCTTCCGCTATGCCGGCAAAGTGTGGTTGGAGGCCAATCGTGAGCGCTTGTTAGGCAGCGTCGTCGACTCCCTCATCAAGTGCGGCGTCACCATGCTCCCCACGCGCGTCGTCTACGAAGCGAACCGCGACTTCCTGCGCGCGTCGAGTCTCCCGTGGCACGAGAAGTACACACACCAGGCCCTCTGGAACTGGAACCTTCCGAATCCAGCGTTCCACGGTTCGTTCCACTACGACTGGACCAGCGACGACGAGTATTACTGGACGTCGGCATTCCGGCTGTGGGGAGACCTGATCTTCGAATTCAACAAGCGCGGCGGGCGTGTCGCCTATGGTACAGACGACAACTACATCTGGGCCACGCCTGGCTTCTCGTCGATCCGCGAACTGCAGCTGCTGCGCGAAACCGGCATGCACGGTCTCGAAGTAATCAAGGCGGCCACGCTCAACAGTGCCAAAACGCTCGGCGAACCCAAGCTCGGACTCGTTAGGCCTGGGTACCTCGCCGATCTGCTGATTGTCGACGGCAACCCGGCCGCGAATCTCAAGTTCCTGTATTCGTTCGGCGATCTCACGCTGGACAAAGACGGCAAGATGTATCGCACCAAGGGGATCGTACACACGATTAAAGACGGCGTCGTAACTGACAACGCGCGACTCATGGAAGAAGTCGAACGTATCGTCGCCAAATCGAAGGCGAATGCTCCCAGCGATCCGGTGACGGCGCCGTTCGTACGAAATGCGCCGCGTGCAACGGTTGTTCCCAACGGTCGGCCCTAATTCCGAAGTCGTCCTCACAAAGGTGGTCAGCCATGCGTACGCACCTGTCTCGTCTCGCAGCGGTTCTGGTCTTCGGCGCCTCGCAAGCGTTTGCGCAAGCCGCAACCTCATTCGGCGACCTCGCAGCCGGCCCGTATAACCGCCTCGTCATTCGCAACGCGATGGTGATCCCCGGCCACGGCGGACCTCCGGCCGGGCCGTATGACATTCTGATCGAACGCAACATGATCACCCAGATGGTGCCGTTCGATCCGGTTGCCGCCGAGCGCCGTGGCGCCGGTGCGCGCCTAACGGGCGATCGCATCATCGACGCGCAGGGAAAGTACGTGCTCCCCGGCATGATCGATCTGCACACGCACGTTCGCACACAACCGCAGGAAAACGAATACTCGGCGTATCTGCGTCTGGCACACGGCGTCACTGGGATCGTCCCGGCGTCGGATCGCAGTCTCGACTCGGCGCTGTACATGCAGAGGATGTCCTCTGAGAACAAGATTCTGGCGCCGCGCATGTGGCCGATTTGGGGATGGGGTGCCAAGACCCGCTATACCAGCGCCCAACTGGAAGATCCAGCCATGGCGCCCGAGATCGCGAAAGACATGGCGGCGCAAGGCATGCGCGTGGTCTCGTTAGGGAGCGTGACGTGGAGTCCGGAGCTGTTTGGCGCGGTCGCGAAGGCCGTGTACGCAGCTGGTGGCATCACCACCATCCACCTCCCGCCTTCCACAAACGCCGTCGTCAACGCCGTGAAAGCCGCGTGCCTCGGCGCGACGATGATCGAGCATCACTACGGCTACGCCGAGTCGGCGCTCGATCGAACGACGCAGAACTTTGTACGCAACTACAACTTCGACAACGAAAATGACCGCTTCCGCGCTGCGGGTGCGGTATGGCTGGAAGCGGATCGCAGTCGCTTGTTAGGTCAAATTGCCGATTCGATGGTGAAGTGCGGCGTGACGATGCTGCCCACACGCGTCGTGTACGAAGCCAACCGCGATTTCTACCGCGCGTCGAGTCTGCCGTGGCATGAGAAGTACACGCACCAGTCGCTCATCAACTGGAATCTGCCGAATCCAGCATATCATGGCTCGTTCCACTACGATTGGACGAGCGACGACGAATACTACTGGACGTTTGCGTTTCGGCTCTGGGGAGATCTGATCGCCGAGTTCAACAAGCGCGGTGGTCGCGTCGCGTATGGGACCGACGACAACTACATCTGGGCGACGCCGGGCTTCTCAGCCGTGCGAGAGCTGCAGTTGCTGCGTGAAACGGGGATGCACTCGCTCGAGGTGCTGAAGGCTGCTACGCTGAACAGCGCGCAAACAATCCGCGAACCGAAACTTGGCCTCGTTAGGCCCGGCTACCTCGCGGATCTCGTGATTGTGGATGGCAATCCGGCGTACAACCTCAAGTTCATGTACTCCTTCGGGGACCTCACGCTCGACAAGGACGGAAAGATGTTCCGCACGAAGGGGATCGTGCATACCATCAAAGACGGCATTGTGGTGAACAACGCCCGCCTCATGGAAGAAGTCGAAAAGATGGTGGCGAAGTCGAAGCAGGGTGTGTCGCCCGTGAATGCGGCGACGGAGCCGTTTCTTCCGAATGGGCGACGGGTGATTCCCTAGAACGTCGCGTTAGGCAGCTGCGGCAGGGGCTGGACCGGCGTCGACGAAGCGTTTGAAAACAGGATCTACTGTCACGTTCAGCCCTTCGAGTGACCGGGATCCGAGCAATGTGAGATCGCTCGGCTCGCCGAAAACGACTTCATCCGCCGTGGACGTACCGGCTGCGTGGAGGAGTACGGCGCCTGTCCAGCGCTGAAGTATGGTGCCGTCTGCTTGTCTGAATCGCATCTCCTTGAGACGCCGAATCCCAATCGATTCCAGCTGAACGGCCGGAAACCAGGACAATTCCGCTCCGGTGTCTACCAGTACATTGTGAAATAGAACGCGCGCTCCGGGTTGCGTCAGGCTTTCAATCTCTACGTCAGCGCGAAAGGACCCCATGTCCGTCATTGTAGCTCCTGTCAGCGTTCACGAGACACCGTAACCATGCGTAGCGCATCAATCCAGCGCATGTCTCAAAAATCCCAACGAACTCCAAGCGAAGGCAACCGAGGCAGGAACGTTTCGCGGAAACGCGTGACGCTGAGAGTGCGACCATCAAAACGCGGAGCGTATGACGTCCCGCGGTGATTCGCCGTATCCAACAGGTTGAAGATCTCCGCGAACACGCTGATACGACCACGGCCCACATCGAACGCGCGAGACACACGCACGTCGAAGCGTTGATACAGGTCTAATTCTTCGCTGAACAGCGGTTCGGACGGCACGCGCCGCAAAAACACCTGCGTCGCCGAGATTGTGTCGACGCGGAATGTCGCCGGCACAAAAGGCCATCCCGAGTGCATCGTCCAGGCAAACGCCCACGTCCAGCCGGACGCCGAGCGCGTGGTCAGATCGAGCGCGACCGCGTGTCGCTCGTCGAACGGTCGTGGCGTCGTGGCGCCGTTCTGCGTGGCCGTCGCCTTCGACAACACATAGGACACACCGGCTCGCACCCGGCCGCCGCGATCATACGTCGCCAACCACTCGATGCCGCGCACCCGTCCGTCCGACGGCGTTAGGCGCAGCCGATCTTCCTCTGTTTCAGGGAGCGCGTCGAGTTCGCCGTCTGTATTGATCCACCGGGGCCGTGGGTTGTCGATTACGCGTTCGAACGCTTCGCTGCGCAATGTCCAGCCGGCGCCCACCGTGTACTCCACCCCCACGACGCGGTGCTGCGCGCGCTCGGCGCGGACGAACGTCGTCTCGCCATCCACAACCGCGAGGTCATGCAGCGCGTGCGCTTGCGTGTAACTGCCGATCGCCGCGCGCAACGTCGTACGCGGCGTGACGGAAAAAGAAGCACTCGCGCGCGGACTCAGCGTCGTTTGCCGCGTCCAGGTATGCCGATCGGCGCGCAGACCAACCTCGCCCGTTAGGCGATTCCAAGGCTGCGCACGGAAGCCCGCGTACCCGGAATAGCGGCTCCCCGATGGCGCGAGCGCCGCCTCAACGAACTGCGTATCCACCAGCACCACTGTTTGCTGCGAGAACCCGCGATCGCGAATCACACGATAGTAATCGAAATCGGCCGCTTCGCGCCGCAGCTCCGCGCCAAGCAACACGCTGAAGCGCTCTGTCGCATCGAACGTCCAGTCCTGTTTGAGACCCCATGCGTCGAGCCGCCGATCGTCGAGCACACGTGTGCGCTCGTAGGGCTGTCCCTGAAAAAACTCGCTCA
This sequence comes from Gemmatimonadota bacterium, assembly GCA_040753195.1. Classification (GTDB taxonomy): domain Bacteria; phylum Gemmatimonadota; class Gemmatimonadetes; order Gemmatimonadales; family Gemmatimonadaceae; genus DASYRX01. Next base: position 5,021 of record JBFMFA010000012.1, read on the forward strand.
CCTTCCCATCGCGATCCCACGTTAGGTGCGAAAGTGACGCGAGGGTCGTAATGGTCAGTCGATCGCCAACTTGCGAACGCAGCGTCGCCCACGAGTAGACGTTGTCGTACCGCGTCTGCGCTCGAGTGGCGTCATCATCTTCCGTGTAAACGAGCTCATCCCCCGCGAACAACACGTGCCCGGAGAGCAAGTGCCGGCTATTGAGCTGGTATTGGACCTTCGCAAACAGGTCGTAGTAGCGAGGATCCGGTGCGTCTTCTTCTCCGACCAGCTTGAGCACGATGTCCAGGTACCCACGCCGAGCGGACGCGAGCCACGCGCCGCGATCGCCGGCGAAGCGGCCTTCCGTGCGCGCCCGCACGTTGGAAAAGGAAATGCCTAACGAAGTACGAAGATCTCGACTCGTCTCGGCATTGTCCGACGCAAGATCGATCACGCCGGTGAGCCGGTTCCCGTATTGCACCCCGAAGCCGCCCGTTTTCACCTCGACGCGACCGATCACCTCGGCGTCGAGAATCGAAAGTGCCCCATCGAAATCCTTGAGATGAAACGGTTCGACCAGCTCCATGCCGTCGAGCAACACAAGCAGCTCGTCCTGACCGCCATTGCGAATCCGCAGCTTGGAACTGAAGTCGGAACCCGAAAGGCCGGGGAGTCGGTTCAGTGAGCGAAATAGATCTTCGGCGAGCTGGGGCCGGGTCAATAGTTGTTCACGACTGAGCACCTGCTGCGAAGTGCGCGTCGGCTCAAGCAGCGTGTAGGACCCCGGCGAGATGACTACACGTGACAGCGGCGTGTGCACCGCCTGCAACTGCACGTCGCGTTCGACTTCGGCCCCAGCCGCCACGTCGAAGGAATCGCTTTCAAAGCGCGAGAATCCGAGCCGCTGCACGGCGAGCACATAACGAGCGGGAGGCACTGCCGTAAGAGCGAAGCTCCCGTCGGCGCCGGAGTACGCGACGCGAGCGCCGCCAAGGAGGAAGACGCGCGCACCAACGACGGGCTCGTTCGACTGGTCGCGCACGCGCCCGCGCACTATGCCCGTTTGCTGTGCTTGTGCGGTTGCTCCCGCGGTCAGGCAGGCGATCGACAGCACACCTGCCGCAACACCACCCAAGAGTCGGCGCATGAGAACGCTTTAGACTCGCGCTCAGGCGCCGAGGTTCCGCCCGTCGGCTATGACGCGTGTAACGGGATCTCGCGACCGCTTCGCACAGTCAGCAATTCTGAAATCTCCAACGCGCGCGGCAAGGCGTTAGGCAGCGGATGCAGGTCCGGGTGGAGCGCGTTGGCCAGAATCTCGAGACTGTCCACCAGGCGCGGGCCGGGGCGGCTGAAATACTGCGCCCCGTCTATCACATAGACGCGAGCGTCACGCACCGCCGGCATGTCATGCCATCCAGCCACCACATCGAGTAGATGGAGATCGGTTACCGTCCGTTCCACGTCGAAGCCGCAGCATGCGATGACGATGACCTCCGGCTGGCTCGCCACGAACTCACCCCAACTCAGTGCGCGCGAGGGCGCACGTTCCGAAGCGAGCACCTCCTCACCTCCTGCCAGGTCCACCAGTTCCGGGGTCCAATGACCGCACGAAAACGGTGGGTCGAGCCATTCGAGGAACGCCACACGCGGCCGGCGTCTGACATCGAGCGACCGGCTCATGACGATGTCTACCCGACGTGTGAGGGAATGCACGACGCGATCGCCGCGCTCGGGCACGCCCGCGACGTGCGCCACGTGCCTAACGCAGTCGAACACTTCCCATACAGTCGACGGTGCAAGATTCACGACGCGCGCCGCGTTGGGGAGCGCACAAGCGGCCGCATGTACCTCGGCTTCGGCGACGGCGCAGACGTCGCACAGCGCCTGCGTGATGATCACGTCCGGCTGCAGCTCCTGCAACGTCGCGAGATCGAGCGTGTACAGCGACTGCTGCGTTTCAGGGCGCTCACGCACGAACCTGTCGATGTCAGCGCTTGACGCCGTGGCCGGAATCAACGAGCCTGTCACCTTGGGCAGGTGGCGCACGGTGGGCGGATGGTCGCACTCGTGCGTGACGCCGACGAGCTGGTCCTCAAGTTCTAACGCGCAGACGATTTCAGTGGCCGCGGGGAAAAGCGAAACGATTCTCATTTTGGGAAACGCACGAGTTCGTTCTGGAACGGCATCACGCTGCGCTTCACCTGCACGCCACCGACGCTGCATCCGCCGCCGATCGTCGCACAGCGGCCCAACACCTCGAGTGTCTCGTGCACGTACGGAATGCCCTCAGCGCCTAACGGCGCGATGCCATCCGAGAGATGAAAATGCAGGTGCGGCTCAGTGGAGTTTCCCGAATTGCCGACGAGGCCGATCGTTTGGCCTTTGCGGACCCGGTCCCCCTTCTTGACGCGCAGCGAACCTGGCTTGAGGTGTGCGTAGAAGGCATAACGGCCGCCGCCAATGTCGATGATCACGTGGTTCCCACCAACGGTCTCGAGCGTGATTGCCACCGCGCGCGACGTAACACCAGGAACATTCTCCGGGATGCTGTCTTTGGTCGCGGCCACGACGCCGTCAGCCACCGCCAACGCGTCAACACCTTCAGCGTAGTAGCTATCGTTGTTCAAGCGATCGCCGCGGAACGTGCTCCCGGTGCTGTCTACCATCACGTAATCGATGGCAAAGCGCTGAGGGACGAACGGGATGCCGTCGATAGGAACGATCGTACGCCGATGGCCTGAGTTACGTGAAGGCCCGTTGCCGGCGAGCCAATTGCCACCCTTGAGCGGCGGTCCCAGCAGAGCAGGCTGCACCGTCACGTCCACGTCGCGCATAACGAGCGTACGAGCACCACTGCTGTCAGTCATCGTGAGGCGATGCCGCAGCCGCGCCGGCCGTTGACCTGCGCCGAGCGCGTAGTAGGCGAAATACACGGCACGCATCCCGGGGAGAATCTTCGCGCGGCTCGGCAGCGCGATCGCTGTTCCGGTTACACCTGGCCGAGTCATGTCGCGCGCGAGTGTCGTATCGCTCGCTGCAAACAGCGACGTCCCGCTGGCTGCGTCACTAGCCTCGAACGAAGACCATGTCAGTTCGCGCCCTTCGAGGTTTGTCACGTGCACTTCATACACGAGGAACGCGCCGTCACCGCCATGCGCGATCGTTGGCGCCTTCGGAATTCGCGCTTCAACGAAGACTGGCCGATCCGCGAGCTGCGCGGACGCCGCGAGCGGTAGGGCAATCAGCAGTGCGACAAGTGAGCGAAGCATCGGCGCGGGAGTGGGGAGCCGAACGTTGATCGACTCCCGCGCGCGACGCCAGTGGCTGCTCGCCGTTGCGGCGACTAGTCGCCGTGAAGAACGCGCGCAGGGTCGATACCACTGGCACGCAGCGCCGGAACGAACGCGGCAACGAGGGCGACGAGAATCATGAGCGCGCCAGCACCTGACATGACAATCGGATCGGTCGGCTGCACGTCAAACAGGAGCGCGGCGACAAAGCGACCCGCCAGCGCCGCCGTACTCACACCAAGCACGACGCCTATGAGCACCGGCTGCATGCCTTGACGTACGATCAAGCCAACGACGCCACTGCGCTGCGAGCCTAACGCGACTCTGATACCGATCTCACGCGTGCGTTGGGCGACGACGAAACTGATCACTCCAAAAAGCCCCACGGCGGCCAGCAATGCAGCAGTCACGGCAAACGCTGCGACGAGCAACAGGTACAGCCGCGTCGGCGCGATCTGCTGGCTGATCGCCTCTTCGATCTGCTCGTACCTGAAGATTGGCAGACTCGGATCAAGCGCGCGCACAGCGGCACGAACCGCCTCCTGCGTCAGCGCTACTCCGGGGGCGACACGCGCATGCACAGTCATTGAGTTGGGGCCGAAGAGCGCATGCGGCATGAAGATGTCCGCCGACGCGTCGGTCGTGATCGCCGCAAAGCGACCGTCTTTGACGACGCCGACGATGCGCCACGTTGGACTATCGAATCCTAACGCCACGGCGACGTTCAGCCGTCGGCCGATGGGATCTTCGTTCGGGAAGTGCTCTCGGGCGAGCGTTTCGTTGATGAGCGCGACCGGCTCGGCATCGGCGCGATTGTCCGCCTCGGTGAGCGGCCGGCCGCGCAGCAGGCGCAAACCTAACGCTTGTTGCGCACCCGGAGTAATTGCGCGCGCCTGAGCGTCCTGTCGCTCGTTAGGTTCCGGCTCCGGCCGTCCCTCTACGCGTACGGTGCCACTCGCTTGACCCGCCGCCAGTGGTGCGCCAAACATGCTCCCAACCGCTTCAACCCCCGGCATCGCCGCGATGCGCGACTCCAGCTCCTGATAAAACTGCGAGATACGTGCGAGGTCCGGATAATCGTTTGCCGGCAACGTGACTCGGAAACGCACGATCTGCTCCTTGGCGTAGCCGACATCGACCGCGTAAAGCCGAGCAAAGGTTTTGAGCAGCAGACCGGCGCCGATCAGCAAGGCGGCCGACAACGCAACTTCAACCGTAAGCAGCGTCCAGCGGAACCGCACCGTGCGGCGGGCCACGCTCTCCCCGCGCCCGACCTGCGACATGTTCTCCGTCAGCGATGTGCGCGCGAGTGTGAGCGCCGGGATCAGGCCGAACGCCAGCGTCACGAAGACAACCGTGCCTAACGTGACCAGCAGCACCGTTGGATCGATCGCGATCTGCGCGGCGCGCGGAATCGTTCCCTCAGCGAAGGTACGAAGCACCCGCACGCCGACGTACGCCAGGGCTACTCCCACGGTACCGCCGAGGATCGCCAGCGCTGCACTTTCCGCGAAGACCTGGCTAGCGAGCGCGCGGCGGGACGCACCTAACGCGGAACGCACCGCCGTTTCGCCTTCGCGCGCCGAGGCCCGAGCCAGGAGCAAGTTTGCCACGTTCGCGCATGCGATCAGCAGGACAAGCGCCACCGCGCCCAGCATGATGTACAAGCCAAGCGTGACAGCGCCGACCATATGTTCCTTCAATGCGCGCGTGGCAAAGCGTTTCCCCGTATTGGTCCGGGGATACGTCGCCTCGAAGTTCGCGGCGAAACGCTCCAGTTCCGCCCGCGCGCCTTGCAGCGTCACGCCGGCGGCGAGGCGAGCGATCACGTTGAACGTATGACATCCGCGCGCGCACGACTCGGGATCGAGGCGCCGTGGTATCCAGAACATCACGTCCGCGGCCGGAAAGTCGAAGCCGCTTGGCGCCACGCCAATGATTTCGAACGTCGCGCTGTTCAGCTGCACCGTTTTCCCGATGACGTCGCGGTCGGAGCCAAATCGCTCGACCCATGCGCTGTAGCTCAGCACTGCAACGTTAGGCGCGTTCGCCCCGAACTCGTCGCGTCTAATGTCACGACCCAGCAGTGGCGCTACTCGGAATGTCTGCAGCAACCCCTCGGTGACGCGCGAGACGGCGACCATCACGGGTTGACCCAATCCAGTCAGCGTAAAATTTGTCGCGCCAAACCCGACCAGCGTTTCGAACGAGCGTCCCTCGTCGCGGATGTCGGCGAGGTCCGGATAGGACATGTTCCCTGTGCTGCGTGACGCATCCTGTGCCGTGCCAACCATAACGAGACTGGCCGGGTCCGCGTACGGAAGAGGCTTCAGCAGAACGCCGTAAATCACAGAGAAAATCGCTGTTGTGGCGCCGATGCCAATCGCCAGAGTCAGCGTGGCGACTGCTGTGAATCCTGGTCGGCGACGCAGGGCGCGCGCCGCAAAATGGAGGTCGCTGCGGAAGCGTTCGATGGCACGTCTCACGGGTCCTCTCTGAACGGCGGTGGGGTCTCCGTTAGATGGGCGTTTGACGCGCAGAGTTTAGACGTGCGCTAACTCGCGATCCTTGCTCCGCGGTCCAGAAGCAGTTGTCGCAGAACAGACCTGTGGCAGTGGGCTTCGTTTTCACAGTAGCATCCAACGGAGAAACTACTGGTGTGCGATAGGGCAGCGAGCAGATCGATCGTCCGCGCCGCATCGGGCTCTTTCATCTCGGCGACGTATCGCTTTGTGAAAGTGCCCCACGAGATGCGCTCGGCGTGAATGTCACTCATCAGATCGGCGCTGGGCGCGACGATAGGCAGCCAAACGTCGTACCAGTTCTGCTTGGCGAATTCGGTTTTGGCGACGCCGCGCGGCGGCCGGCGAACCGTACCGATGCGGACGCCTTCATTCGCGCTCCGTGGAGTCCCCAGTCGTAGAACCCTAATGGCCATCGCGTCCTCTTTACCCAGCGTCCGCTGGGTTCCGGTCGTCAAACTCCAAGCTGAGTATCACCGTGGGCGTCTCTTGGCCGTCACAAGTACGGCGATGTCATCCGGACGCGGGTTGATGAAGTCGAGGCGGATGCGACCGTCGGGCATTTCGCTGACCGTCGTCGGGATCGAGCAGTTGGTGAGCATCCAGCCTAACGGGAGGACCATGGCGTTGGCCGGCCGCCCAAATGCGCGATCCCATACCAGCTCGTCATTTACCACGGCATAGCGGCTCGGATCCGTGTATGTCTCGCTGATACGCAAGCGCACGCTTTGCCCTTGCTGTACAGCGGGGAACTTGATCAACACGACTTCGGACTCCGGTCTGACAGCCTCGCCGATGTCGATTCTTTCCGCCGCGATCTCATCGCCGCGCAGTGTGCGAACCTCGAGGGCCTCACCGGTGTCGAGGATACGAGCGGACGGATTGGATGCTTTGCTGCCGCCACGGACGATATTGATGTAGCGGTCGACTCCGGGACGCGACTCGGTATAGTCGTGATACAAGTCGAACGCGTGCGTCTCCGGCTGCTGCAAAAAGTACACGATTTCGCGATCCTGTCGCGCCCGCTCGCTCAGCCGGCCGGCTCGATTCGCGCCTAACGTCTGTGCGGATGCTGGCGCGACGCCGAGCGCGATCATGACCACTAAAACCCGAACCCTGAACGCAGTTCGAATCATTGGCGCACCCTCCTCGCCCTGACCACGTATGGCACCGCGGCGTTCCCCACATTCATGAAACTGACCGCGATCCGTCCGTCTTCTTCCTGGCGCACCTGCGACGGATAATTCACCCCGATCAGCTCGAAGCCTAACGGGAGAACGACGCTGTTTTTGGCGATGCCGAGCGAGCGATCGAACGTGATTGTGTCACCTTTGACGAGATAACTTTTCGCGTCTTCATACGTCTTGTCGATCAAGAGGCGCACCTCCCCATCCTTGGGCACCGGCCGAGGTAGATGCACCATGATGTACTCTCCCGTGGTGTCGGCGCGTGGCAGTCCCCCTTCGCGCGCGACTTTTCCGCTCACGACTTCGAAGCGCAGCTTCTCGCCGCTCATGCGATCGTACACATATTCGTCTGTCGCCACGCTCCCGCGGCGGATGGGGTTGAAGTAGCGCGTTGCTCCCGCTGTCGTCGCCGTCACCTCGTAGATGATGCGGAACTTCGCGGTCCCGGGCGCGAGCAGCTCGTAGCGCGTGTAGTGGTCGGCGTCGGTCTGCACGGGACGCTGGGCCGCGGCGGCCTCCCCACCGAGAATGACGATGGCACCTAACGTGAGGAATCTCATGGGAGTGCGAACGCTTGCAGTTTCGCGCCGGCGCCAACACCAGTCGCGATCACAACAAATTGTTTTCCGGCCTTCGTGCGATACGTCATGGGATTTGCGTAACCGATTTGACCAAGGTCTGCCTGCCAGAGGACTTTTCCGTCGCGCGTATCCACCGCGTACAACGTCCGTCCACCGCCCGTGATGAAAACCAGCCCGCCCCTGGTCACGATCCCCCCTGGCGCACCACTCACACCTAACGCTGCCGGAAGGTCCACACCGGCCAGCGACGGATGTGTGCGTACGTCCGCGTTATCGCCGATCGGCACCTGCCAGCGATGGTTGCCGGTACTGAGATCGATCGCCGTGAGCGTTCCGTACGGTGGCTTGTTCAATGGCAAGCGCCGCCCCTCGCCGTCACGCTGCGTCCCTTCCGGGCCCTCGCTCAGCCGAACACCTAACGAGGAGTTGCGAAGGTCCGCCATGTAGCTGTCGTCGACAGTGTCGGAGGCGCCCGATTGCTTCACGAGACGCCACAGACTCGGCGAGTTGGACGCCTTTACGTACAGCGTGTGCGTTTCCGGGTCGAACGCACCACCACCCCACCCAATCCCCCCAATCGAGCCGGGCATCGTCACGGTGCCGCGCTCGCTCGGCGGTGTGTAGATCGGACCGGCGACGTATTTCTCGAGCTCGGCGACCGCCGCCGCCTTGATGGCCGGAGTGAAATCGATCACATCGTTAGGTCCGAAGCCCTGCAACGCGACCGGTGCCGGACGGGTGGGAAACGGCTGCGACGGCGCTGCGCGTTCGCCCGGCACATCGCTCGCCGGCACTGGTCGATCCTCGATCGGCCACACGGGTTGGCCGGTCACGCGATCGAAAACGAACACCCAGCCTTGCTTCGTCGGGACGACAACCGCGTCGACGCTGCGCCCATCGACCTGCAACGTGACCAGATTCGGCGGAGCAGGGAGGTCGTAATCCCACAATCCGTGGCGAACGATCTGATAGTGCCAGACGCGCTCACCGGTCTGCGCATTCAAGCAGAGCACAGACTCGCCGAACAGGTTATCGCCTAACCGGCGACCGCCATACCAATCATTACTTGGCGTGCCAACGGGGAGATAGACATATCCTCGCGCCGTGTCGACGGTGAACGGCGCCCAGACATTTGTATGTCCCACGTAACGCCAGGACTCGTTCTCCCACGTCTCATTTCCAAACTCGCCCGCTTCGGGGACGGTTTTGAAGCGCCAGCGCCGTTCACCCGTACGCACGTCGAACGCCTGGATGTCCCCCGGCGGATCACCTTTGTAGACAAGACGATCGCCAACGCCGTTGCCGACAATCACGAGATCGCGCCAGATAACCGGCGGGGAGGTATTCGTGTAGTGACGCTTCTCGACCGTGCGCGAGAGCCCACTCGTTAGGTCGACTTCTCCCTGCGTCCCGAATGATGCAACCGGTCGTCCGGTGGCCGCATCGATGGCGATTAGGCGCCAGCGGCTGTTGATGAAGATGCGGCGCTGGCCAGAATCGCTCCACATCGCCACGCCACGATGCACAAAACCCGTCCCGTTGGACGGCTGGCCAGGGCGATACGCCCCCGGATCGAACTCCCAATACTGCGTTCCGGTCGCTGGATCGAGGGCGACAACACGGTTGAATGGCGTGCTGAGATACAGCGTGTCATTCACCATGAGCGGCGTCGTCTGGAACATTCCCGGACGCGCGGCTCGGGTGCTATCGGTTTCCGGGATGGCGGTCTCGCCGGTTTCCCAGCTCCACCGCAACGTCAGGCGATTGACGTTCTCACGGTTGATGTCGGTGAGCGGCGAATAACGCTGGCCGCCAGGATCCCCGCCATACGCCGGCCACTCGACGAGGCGATTGATGTTCGCGTCGGCGCACGCACCGAGCGCCAGCGCGGCGAGGCCTGCGACCAGGCGCTTCACCGGCTCGCACCGTCGAAGCGCACCACGGTGCCGCCTTTCATCACGAACACCACATCCTTCAGGGCGGAGATATTCATCACCGGGTTGCCGCGCACGGCAATGATATCGGCCTCCATTCCAGCGGCGAGCGCGCCGATCTGCGACGCCATGCCTAACGACGCAGCGGCAACCGACGTCGCCGACATGAGTGCAGCTCCCGGTTTCTGCAAACCTTCCTGTACTCGACAGATGAGATCGTCGACGTTGTTCCCGTGCGCGCCGGCCACGGCGTCGGTCCCCCACACAATCTTGAGGCCCGGGATAACCGACGCCCTGCGGATCGCGTCAGCAGCAAGCGGTATCGCGCGTTCCATCGCGGCGAAGCCCTCCGCGTTGTAGTTCCCGATCCCCTCGAAGTAGCGTTTGTTATTGAGATAGTTGCGGAAGACGAGACCACACTGTGGCGAGAAGTACGTGCCGCGTTCGGCCATCAGTCGCAACACCTCGTCGGTGACGAACACGCCGTGTTCGATTTGATCGCATCCAGCCAGGACGGCCAACCGCACCGCATCGGCTGCGTGCGCATGCACGAGAACGCGCAAGCCCTGTTTGTGTCCCTCATCGCACGCGGCGGCGAGCTGCTCCTGCGTCATTGTCGCGCCGCCACCGTCACGGATGCTCTTTGACGCGAAGAGCTTGATAACGTCCGCGCCGCGCGCCTTGAAGTCACGGATTCGCGTCCGCAACTCTTCGGGCGAGCTGCGCTCGTTGAGCGAGCCTAACGAGGTGAGCAGACGCGGCCCGATAACGCCACGATTGAGCGCCGATCGCAGCTCCGCGTCCTCCGGAGAACCGGGACTCTGTACCGTCGTGACCCCCGCGCGCAGCGTCGCCGAGGCATTAGCCGCCCACGCCAACGCCTGTACCGCCGGCGAATCGCCGTCTTCGTTTGTATGCAGGCGCCCCTTGCTGTTGACGTACCAGACGATGTGGGAGTGCACGTCGATCAGGCCGGGGAGCACGGTAACATCACCAAGCTCGATCCGGCGGCCCGAGAAATTCGCCGGCGGTGTGCCAACGTGCGTTATGCGCGATCCTTCGACGACGATACCGACGTTCTGGAGCGTCTGCCCGCGTCCATCGAAGGCGCGCTGCGCCGTGATCAGCACCTGGCCTTGCGCGACACTGGCGATCAGTGACGCGCTGTATACAGAGACAAGAACGTTTCGCATGATCCCCCAAGCTAAGACCTAACGACTAGCAACTGGCAACTAACGCGTTGGAAGCGCTTCTCCAATCTTCTGCGCGCTGCGCAGGGACAACGCGGAGAACGTCAACGTCCCGTTGGCACACCCCGCTGTGGGCATCGTCGGCGCTCCAACGACGAAGAGATTCTCGTGATCGTGCGTGCGTCCGTACGAGTCGACCACGCTCGATGCCGCCTCTGTCCCCATGCGGCAACCGCCGGCCGGATGATCCTGAAAGTTGTCCACGCTTTTGCGCAAAATGCGTCCATTCCCGGCTCGCGCCAGGCGCTCGAACAACTTTCCAATCTCGTCTTCCTGATACGGACGCAGCGCCTTGGAGTCGGCGCTGTCCCGCATGGCGATGCCCGGCAATGGCGTCCCCCATGGCGTCTTGCGCGTGGAATCCAAGGTCAATTCACTCTCGCGCGCCGGTAGGACGTCGTAGTACGCGCGCACTCGCGCGGTTCCTTTGTCGATTCGCTTGCGCCAATCGGCCAGCAGCGCGTCGCCTAACAACAGTTCCCCGTTCTCCGAGCGCAGTCGCGGCTCGCGCGCGACGCGCGACTCCCAGACTCGCAGATCGTGCCGCAAGTACCGAGTGGTCGTGGACGGGTCCGGGCGCATGAACGCCTTCGTCAGCAGAGAATGCTGCTCGTTGATGCCCGGATACAGTTCCATGGGCAGCTCGATGAACGCCTGCACATTGCGGTGACCACAGAGATACTTCCCGACGAGACCAGACGAATTCGCCAGGCCATTCGGAAATCGCGAGTCAGCCGACATCAGCAGGAGATACGGACTCCAGGCATAGCCGCACGCGACGACGAACGTTTTCGCTCGGACCTGCAGCGGCTCATCTGGTCGATCGCGCTGTAACACGTCGGCCATCTCGATGGCGTGCGAACCGGCCTTGGGCACGAGACGCCTAACGAGCATCCGCGGCAGGAGGCGTGCTTGGCCTCTCGCCCGCAGGCTGCGCCATGTCATGTCCGGCGAGTACTTCGCGCCGACCGGACAAATCGGAAAACACGTATCGTTACGGCAGCACGCGCCGCGGCCGTCCTTCGCCACCGTCAATTTCGCAGACGGCTGACTCCACGTCGGAATGCCGGCGCCTGCGACCCACTCTTTGAGCTTCGTTAGGTTGTATGTCAGCGGAATCGCCGGCAGTGGGAACGGTTTGCTTCGCGGATCCAGCACCGCCGGGCCCTGCTCCCCGGCAATTCCCATCCGCTCTTCTGCCTCTTGATAGAACGGATCCAGCTCCTCGTACGTCAGTGCCCAGTCGCTCCCGACGCCATACAACGACCGTACGCGAAAGTCCTCGGGTGAGAAGCGCGGCGTCACGCCGCCCCAGTGCATGGCGAGACCGCCCACCTGCATCGAACGCGACTGGATGCCTTCGACGTCCAGCCCATCGAGATGGTCGCGCGGCCACGGACTCTCCCCGTATGAGAGAAACCGGGAGCGCAGCGCGTAGAAGTCGCGCGCGGCCGGCGCTTCGTCGCCGGCTTCGAGAACGGTGATGCTGGCGCGTGTCGTGTCGGCAAGCTTCCACGCGACCATTGCCGCGCTGATCCCCGATCCGACGATGCACACGTCGGTTTCGATGATCCGAGCTGTCACGGCGCAGCGATCGGCAGCGGTTTGCGCGCGTTATGCACGATCGGACGGCACTTGTTTCGTCCGATCTGCGCCCTGTACGCCAGATCGGTGGCTTCGCTCGAAGAGTAGAAGTGCGCGAGCAAGCCTAACGCGATATGCGGCGAGCCGCCGACGTCATC
>JBFMFA010000013.1:0-17294 GCA_040753195.1 Gemmatimonadota bacterium
TGCAGGAGATCGTCGACCTGTCCGCGCACCGGACGCACTTCGATCTCTGGGTCGATGAGACCCGTAGGACGGATGATCTGTTCAACCACGACCCCGTCCGACAACTCGAGCTCGAGCTCGGCCGGCGTGGCGCTCACGAACACAGCGCGTGGTGTCTGTGCCAAAAATTCATCGAAGACGAGCGGGCGGTTGTCCAGCGCGCTCGGCAGGCGGAAGCCGTACTCCACCAACACTTCTTTGCGCGCACGATCACCGTTGTACATGCCACGGATCTGCGGGAGCGAGACGTGCGATTCGTCGACGATCACGAGGAAATCGTCCGGGAAATAGTCGAACAGCACGGCCGGGCGTTCACCCTCTTCGCGTCCTGAAAGGTGGCGCGAGTAGTTCTCGATGCCCGCGCATGTTCCGATCTCCAGCATCATCTCGATGTCGAAATTCGTGCGCGATTCCAGGCGCTGCGCCTCGAGCAACTTGCCCGCGTTGCGCAATAGCGTTAGGCGTTCTTGCAACTCCGCGCGGATCTTCTCGATCGCGCGCTCCAGCGTGACGCGCTCCGTGATGAAGTGCTTCGCCGGGTAGATCGCCGCGCGCTCGAGATTGGCGATCGTCTCGCCCGTTAGGCTGTTGATTTTGGAGATGCGCTCGATCTCATCACCCCACATCTCGATGCGCACGCCCTGCTCTTCGTACGCCGGGAGAATCTCCACCGTGTCGCCGCGCACGCGGAACGTGCCGCGTTCGAACGCCACGTCGTTGCGCGAATACTGGATATCCACCAGCGATCGCAGGATCTGATTGCGCGCGATCTTCTGCCCCTTATCCAGGCGGACCATCCGTGCCTTGTAGATCTCCGGATCGCCCAAACCGTAGATCGCCGATACGGTCGCGACGATGATCACATCATCGCGCTCCATGAGGCTCGACGTCGCGCGCAACCGCAGACGGTCGATGTCTTCGTTGATCGACGCGTCTTTTTCGATGTACGTGTCCGTGGTCGGGACGTACGCCTCGGGTTGGTAATAGTCGTAGTACGAGATGAAGTACTCGACCGCGTTGTTGGGGAAGAATCCCTTCAACTCGCCATACAGCTGCGCCGCCAACGTCTTGTTATGCGAGAGGACCAGAGTCGGGCGGCCGAAGTTCTTGATGACGTGTGCCATCGTCATCGTCTTGCCAGAGCCAGTCACTCCCAACAGGGTCTGGAAGCGGTCCCCACGCTCGAGGCCCGCTGTCAGTTCGGAAATTGCCCTCGGCTGATCACCCGCGGGCTGAAATGGGGATTGAAGCTGAAATGCGGCGCGCGACACGGTCCCAATATAGCGTGCCGGTGTTTCTTCGGTTCCCTTTTGCAGTGACTTTGCGCACGGCGGCGGGGGCTTCCGCACGCCGAACGTGAAGGATGCGGAGTCTGCTCACCCGGGCCTCCTGCGCCCTCATTTTTCTCTCCTCCTTGCCGGCCGTCCCCGGCGGGGACGCCCCAGCCGTGGGGCTCAACCATCTCGCGATCGTGGCGGATTCTGCGACGTTCGAGGCGATCGCTGCTTCGCCGTTTCTGCGCGACACGTTCGCCCTGTTCGAGCCGAACCAACGGGAACCGAATCGTGTGGCGCTTGTGGGGCACTCGACCTACGTCGAGTTCCGACTGGCGGCGAGTGCACGGGAAGCATGGACGAGTACACTGGCTCTCGGAACCGACGTTCCCGGCGCCCTGAAGGCCGTGGCACGACGCCTAACGAGCGAAGTTGGCCGCGTGCAGCTCGATACCGTGCGTCTGCGTCGCGATTCCGCTGAGGTCCCCTGGCTCTATCAGCTGGCGCTCAGTGACGCTCGCACCGATTCAACGCTCGCGGTGCGCGTGCTGGAGTACCACCCTTCGTTTCTGAGGCACTGGTATGGCTCGCCCAAAGCGCCCCTCAGTGTCGCTCGCAGCGACGTCCTCGCGATGCGCGCAACAGGCGGTGCACCCGAGCGCCGCTTTCAATTTCGCGACGTCGTGGCCGTGAAGGTCGCCGCGGAGCGCGACGCCGCCGCGCGTTTGGTAGAGCACTGCCGCGGCCTCGGCTGGCGCGTGCAGCCTGCCACTGGCGGTACAGCCTGCGTTGGTCCCGGGGTGCGCCTGTTCGTGGTCCCGCCAGAACGCCATGAACGCGGAATCGTAGCCTTCACGATGCGTGTCGCACCGACGGGCAAGGTTCGTGGCCCGACCACTCGCGCGTTTGGCCGCAGTGTGTTGCGGGTGTCGCGCACCGGCTTTGCGACGTGGGAGTTTACGCCTCGTCTTCGCTGATTCGTTCGCGGCGCGCGACCTCGGTGATGCCTTTCACCCGCCGCGCCGCTTTCATGATCTTCTGCAGATGCGCCAGGTTCTCGACCTCCACGAGCGCCGCTCCACTCACGCGACTGTCGATCGTTCGCAGCTCCAGTCCACGAATGTCGGTGCCAGTCGCTGAGATCGCGCCGGCAAGATCGGCATAGAGGCCGCGGCGGTCGAAGCCGGTGAGGGCGAGGCGAACGACGAAGCGCTCTCCGGGTTGTTCGGTCCAGTCGATCTCCAGCCGCCGCTCCGGCTCGTGCACCAGGATGAGCAGGTTCGGACAATCCGCACGGTGAATGCTCACACCGCGCCCCCGCGTGACGTAGCCGACAACGGAGTCGCCCGGCACTGGCTGACAGCATTGCGCATAGCGCACCATGACGCCGTCGACGCCTTGAATCTTGACGCCGCGCGAGGTCCCGCGCATGCGATCGACGAGCCGCTCGATCGCCGTCGGCTTGGACGGTTGCTCGACTTCGTTCGCGAGATCGGGGTAGAGCGCCTTCAGCACGTCGACGATGGCGATGTCGCCCTGACCTAACGAGGCGATCAAGTGCTTCGCGTCCGTTAGGCGGAAGCTCTCTTTGGCGATTTTTTCCAGTGCGTCGTCATCCGGCTTGCTCAACTTCCGGCGACGCACCTCCCGATCCAGCATTTCGCGGCCGATCTTCGCCGCCGTTTGTTGCTCCTCGTGCCGCAGGAACTGCCGGATCTTGTGCCGCGCGCGGCCGGTGTGCACGTGCGAGAGCCAGTCGCGACTCGGCTTCGCGTTAGGCGACGTCAAGATCTCGACCGTTTCAGAATTCTTCAGCTCACGCGACAACGGGGCGATCTTGCCGTTGATCTTGGCGCCGTGGCAATGTGCGCCGACCTCCGTGTGCACGGCGAAGGCGAAGTCGATCGGCGTCGCCCCCTTGGGGAGTTGAATCACGTCCCCCGTGGGCGTAAAGACGAAGATCTCGTCGGCGTACAAGTCCAGTTTCAAGAACTCGAGGAACTCGCCCGGCGTCTTGGCATCGAGCTGCAGCTCCAACACCTGGCGGAACCAGTGCAGCGCACGATCCAGCTCCGGCGACTTCCCGTTGGACTCCTTGTACAGCCAGTGCGCCGCGATCCCGAACTCCGCCGTGCGATGCATGTTGCGCGTGCGGATCTGGATCTCGTAGAGCTGGCGCCCGGGGCCAAAGACCGTCGTGTGCAGCGACTGATAGGCGTTGGACTTGGGCTGCGCGATATAGTCCTTGATACGCTCTTGCAGCGGCGTGAAGCCTTCGTGAATGATGCCTAACGCGTGGTAGCAGTCCGGCACCGTATTCACCAGCACGCGAATGGCGAGCAGGTCGTAAATCTCTTCGTACGGCCGCTCGCGTTGCTGCATCTTTTTGTAGATCGACCAGAGATGCTTCGGCCGGCCCGTCACCTCGACGTCTTTGATGCCCGCCTCGCGCAACGTGCGTTCCAGCGGCTCGCGCATCGACGCAATGAGCGCCTCGCGCTCGCTGCGCTTTCCCTGCACCAGACTCGCGAGATTCTTGTACTCGTCAGGCTCCAGATACTTGAACGCCAGGTCCTCCAGCTCCCACCGCATCTTCGCCATACCGAAGCGATGCGCCAGTGGGGCGTACAGGTCGCGCGTCTCCTGCGCGATGCGCTCGCGCTTCTCCTCAGGGAGCCAATCCAGCGTCCGCATGTTGTGCAGCCGGTCGGCCAGCTTGATGAGGATGACGCGCGCGTCCTTCGCGATCGAAAGCAGCAGCTTGCGATAGTTCTCGACCTGACGTTCTTGCGTTGAGTTGAGCGGGAGGTGCCCGATCTTCGTTAGGCCCTCCACGATCGTCGCCATGTCCTTCCCGAACTCGCGCTCGATATCCGCGCTCGTAACCGGCGTATCCTCGATCACGTCGTGAATCAGGCCGCAGGCGACCGTCACCGTGTCCAGCTGCAGGTCGGCGAGGATCTTCGCTACTTCCACGCAGTGCGTGATAAACGGATCGCCGTTGCGGCGGAACTGCCCTTCGTGCGCCTTCTCACTGAACCGATAGGCGCGCGCGAGCAGCTCGGAGTCGAGCCGCCCGAGATGCGGCGCTCCGGTTGCCGGCCAACCCGGGATGACTTCGTTCAGTGCGATGGTCGTCACGCGCGATGTGCCCTTCTCATATTGCTCACGTTAGGCGCCAGCCGAACGCTGCTGCGGAGTTTCCCGGCGCCGACGCGAGGTTCTCACTCTCTACCCCGTTGGCCGCGGCTTGCGGCGGCAGAATCGGCGGCCCGGCGACGGGCATCAGGCCCGACTCCACGAAGCTCACGTAGCGGCCTCGGCCGATTACGACATGATCCTGTACCGGAATATCGAGGAGTTGACCGGCCAGTACCAGTTGGTTCGTCACCATTCGGTCATCCAGCGAAGGAATCGGGTCGCCGCTGGGATGGTTGTGTACGAGAATCACCGACGCCGCCCGCTCAGCGATCGCCTCCCGGAACACCTCTCGCGGGTGCACTAACGACCCGTTGAGGATGCCCCGGGTCACGGTGATGTCGCGCTCGAAGCGTTGTTGGGCGTCGAGCACGGCGACGTGAAACTCCTCAACTGGGAGATCTTCCAGACGCGGGGCGTACGCGAGGTAGATGTCCCGTGGGAACCGAATCAGCGCCCCCTCCGCGCAGGATTCCTCGCCCACACGGCGTCCAAGCTCAAGCGCCGCTTGGATCAACGCAGCGCGCGCGTCGCCTAGCCCTGGTATCTGCGTGATGGCCGCCGCAGGTGCAGTGGTGAGCCGACGGAGCGACCCGCCAAAGGCAGCTAGCAGGTCATGAGCGAGCGCCAGACTTGACCGCCCAGAGGCGCCGGTGCCGAGAACGAGTGCGAGAAGTTCGATGCTGCTGAGCGAGCGTGCGCCATAACGCCGGAGACGTTCGCGGGGGCGCTCGTTAGGGGAGAGTTCACGAACACTGAAGTAAGACATGCCTGCCTCTCTTGAGAGGCATCACTCTTAATTGGCGCGCGTCGGAGATTCGTACCGGATCCATGCGCACTGTGCTCTATCGCACCGATTTGTTTCGCGCAGCCAACGATCCCGGTGACGTGTCGCCGGAGGCTGCGTACTCAGAGCTTCGGAGACGAACTATCGCTGCTCTAGAGATTCGCCCCGTGGCATTTCTTGAACTTCCGTCCTGAACCACACGGGCACGGATCATTGCGACCGACATTGCTGAAATCGGTCGCGCCGTTTCCGGTGTTGGTCGGCTCGAGCGCGCGCGTGCGCCCCGCTCCGATGACAGTCGCTTGGCCACGAGGTTTCGCGGTGCGAACAGGCTCGGGTGATTCCGCGGCCTCGCTCTCAGTCGCTCCGTTTGCGCCCGCGCCGTCCTCGGCACCGGCCAGCGCGGTCGAAGGCTCTTCGGCCGGAATGTCTTCGAGAATACCTAACGCGTTGTAGCGCTTCGTGGGCCGCTGTGCCTCGCGCTGCGGCGACGGCACGGGTTCCGGCGGTTGGAAGACAATCTGTGCCCGCAAGAACCGCTCGGTGAACGTGTGATGGATGTCGCTCATGAGATCCACGAACATCGTGTACGCTTCCTGCTTGTACTCGATGAGCGGATCCTTCTGTCCCCACGACCGATAGTGGATTGCGTTGCGGAGCTGATCGAGGTCGTAGAGGTGATCCTTCCACTTTTCGTCAAGCACGTTCAGCATGATGAGCGACAGCAGCCGGTCCGCAAAGCCCTGACCCGTCGCTTCGTCCTTGATCGAATCCAGCGATGCGATCTTCGCGAAAAACGCCTTGCGCCCCGCCTCGACGGAGGCCTCACTCACAGCCTCGACGGTGCGGGAGACGTCCTCTGACTCCAGCTGCGGCACCGTGAGCAGATAGTGCATCAGCAGATCCTGCCTAACGAGACCAAAATCCCACTCCGCAGGATCATCGAACTCGGCCAGCTGCATTTCCACGCGCTTCCCCGTCGCCTTCTCCACCATTTTGAGCGCTTCGCCCTTCAGCTCCTCGCCACCTTCCAGCGCAAAGGACCGCAGCGAGTAGATGACTTCTCGCTGCTGGTTCATGACGTCGTCGTATTCGAGCAGACGTTTACGAGCCTGGAAGTTCTGCAGTTCGACGCGTTTCTGTGCCTGTTCGATCGATCGTGTAATGAGCGGGTGCGTGAGCACCTCGCCCTCCTGGGCGCCTAACCGGTCCATCAAACGCGCGATGCGATCCGACCCGAAGAGCCGCATCAGATCGTCTTCCAACGAGAGGAAGAATTGCGACGCTCCCGGATCGCCCTGACGGGCTGATCGTCCTCGCAACTGTCGATCGATGCGTCGAGATTCGTGCCGCTCGGAACCGATAATGTGCAAGCCACCGCACTCGATGACGTCGACCACTTTGTTGTCGGCATCCTTTACGCGCGACGGCTTGGACTCGGTGACTTCGCGGCTCCCGAGTTTGATGTCAGTTCCGCGGCCCGCCATGTTGGTCGCGATCGTGACCGCGCCCGCTTTGCCGGCTTCGGCCACGATTTCGGCTTCGCGCTGGTGGTATTTGGCGTTCAACACGTTATGTACGAGCCCCGCGCGCTTGAACATGCGCGACAGCGTCTCCGACACGTCTACGTTGACGGTACCGACGAGGACGGGATAGCCTAACGCGTGCAGCCGCTGCACTTCCTCCACGATCGCGTTGTACTTCTCGCGCCGCGTCTTGTATACCAGGTCTTGACGGTCTTCGCGGATGTTCGGGCGATTGGTCGGAATGACCGCGACATCGAGACCGTAAATCGTGTGGAACTCCGTCTCTTCCGTTTCGGCGGTACCAGTCATTCCGGCCAGCTTTTCGTACATGCGGAAGTAGTTCTGAATCGTGATGGTGGCGAGTGTCTGCGTCTCGCCTTTCACGACCACACCTTCTTTCGCTTCGACGGCCTGGTGTAAACCTTCCGACCACCGGCGCCCCGGCAATGTGCGCCCCGTGAACTCGTCGACGATCAGCACTTGCCCGTCCTGGACGACGTAGTTCACGTCCTTGTCATACAACGTGTGCGCGCGCAGCAACTGATGCACGATGTTCAGTCGCTCGCTCTTCTGGGCGTACTCGATCTCGATCTCGCGCC
Organism: Gemmatimonadota bacterium; assembly: GCA_040753195.1. Taxonomy (GTDB): domain Bacteria; phylum Gemmatimonadota; class Gemmatimonadetes; order Gemmatimonadales; family Gemmatimonadaceae; genus DASYRX01. Next base: position 7,424 of record JBFMFA010000013.1, read on the forward strand.
GCTTCTCGAGCTTCTCCTGCGCCGAGAGCACCGGGTCGTGATCGACGCGATGGATCGCCTGCGAGATGTCCGGTAAGACAAATGCGTCCGGATCGCTTGGCGACATTTCGTCCGCGCCGCGATCAGTGAGGTGCACGGAATGGCCACGCTCATCCAGCACGTACAGCAAATCCTCTTCGCTGGAGCGATACTGCTGCTTGTTAGGTGGCAATTTGCGATCGGCGATGTGCGCCAGCTCCATCTTCTGCACGAGCTGCTTCACGCCCGGCTCGAGCACCGCCTTCATCAGCCGCTTGTTCTTCGGGCTCCCCATCTGCGCCTTGTACAGCGCCAGCGCGGCGGCATCCTGATCTCTCTTTTCCAGCGCTGCCTCACCCTCGGCGACGAGTGCGTTCACCAGTTCGCCTTGGCGCCGCGCCAGACGCGAAACCGCGTTGTTGTATTGCGCGTACAGCGCGTCGTTTTCGTTGCCAACAGGCCCCGAGATAATCAGCGGCGTACGCGCTTCGTCGATCAGAATCGAGTCGACTTCATCGATAATCGCGTACCAGTGCGGCCGCTGCACTTTTTGCTCGAGCGACACGACCATGTTGTCGCGCAAATAGTCGAAGCCGAACTCGTTGTTCGTCCCGTACGTGATGTCGGCGAGGTACGCGTTGCGGCGCTCCTGCGTCCCCGGCTGCGTATCGTCGAGCACAGCCACCGTTAGGCCGAGGTACTTGTACAGGTGGCCCATCCACTGGGAGTCGCGCCGCGCCAGGTACGAGTTGACCGTAACCAGATGCGCACCGCGTCCCGCCAGTGCGTTCAAGTACAGCGGCAGCGTCGCGACGAGCGTCTTCCCCTCGCCCGTCGCCATTTCCGCGATGCGGCCCAAGTGCAACTGAATGCCACCGACGAGCTGCACGTCATAGTGCACCATCTCCCACGGCAAGTCGTGTCCGGTCACAACGACGGTCGTGCCTAACAAGCGTCGCGCCGCCTCGCGCACGGTAGCAAACACTTCGGGAAGCAACTCGTCCAGCGTGTCGCCAATGACTCCGCGCAGCTCGCCTTCAAGCCCGCCGCGACCATCCTTCCCGCCTAACTGCTCGTCGATCGACTCGCGTTCGGTCGCCACCGCGCTGTGGCGCTTCAGCTCCTTAAGCGACGCGATCTTCTGTTCCAGCTCCGCCGTCCGCTCGCGCAGCATGCCGCGGAACTTTTCAGTTTGCCGCTGCAGTTCAGCTTCCGAAACGTCTTTCAGCCGCTCGCCATGTTCATGGATCTCGGCGATGATCGGCGCCACGCGTTTACGTTCCCGCTCGTGTCGCGTGCCAAAAACTGCCGCTAAAGCCTTCTTGATCATCTATGCCTTACCTGTACAGGCCGCGCGCCGTGATGTACTGCTCCACCGCATCGGGCACGAACCCGTGAATTGAACGTCCGGTCGCCACTCGCTCACGGACCTCCGTGGACGAAACGTCGACGCGCCGTGAGTCGAGAAATACAGGTGATCGCTCGGGAGCTCGACCGTGCGTGACCATCCACTGTTCACATGTCGCCGACCACGCCGACCTGGCATCACCGCTCTCGTCCGAAGGACGCGTAAAAACCGCTAAGGTCGCCAGCTGGAGAATCCGTTCCGGCTGCCGCCATTTCGCGAACATTGCGAGGACATCTGCGCCTAGCAAAAGAAACCACGTATCGTCAGGCGAGCGCTCGGCGAGCTCGCTCAGCGTTTCGACTGTGTAAGATAACCCACCCCGTTCGATTTCGATCGCAGAAACATCGAACCGCTCATCGTGTGCAATCGCTAGGCGCACCATCTCAAGCCGATCTGGCGCCGAAGCTCGAGCAGTCGACACAACTTCCGGCCCGTTTGGCAGGTGCGCCTTGAAGGGCTGTTGCGCCGCGGGAACGAAGAGCACGCGATCGAGGCGCAGGGCCTCGTACGCATCGGACGCCGCGAGAATGTGGCCTATGTGGGGTGGATCGAACGTGCCGCCTAGTAACCCGACGCGCACGGCCCTTACGGGATCGTGTCCTGCTTAGCCGACTCGGTCACGGTGCGCGGTCCACAAACGCCCAGCACATCGCGATCACGCGGATAGCGGTCATGTAGCGTCGTGCACACTTCGCTCTTGTCTTCGCGCCAGCGGATCGTCTGGTATGCCTCGGCCAGACGAAGGTAGGCTTGGCGGGCTCGGTCAGTCTGTGGGTAGAGCCGCACGACGTCCTTGAAGTAGATGATCGCCGAGTCCCACGCTTTGCGGCGGAAGTAGTGCATCCCTGTTTCGTAGTCCTTCGTCGCGAACATCTCGTTCAGCGCTTTGAGCTCGCGCTCGGCGTCGTCTTTCCATTCGGACTCGGGGTACAGGGCGAGCATCTCCTGAAATGTCGCGACGGCCAGCTCGCCGTACTGCGGATCGAGCTCCGGTTTGCGCCACATCTTCTGGTTCGAGCGGGCGGCCTCATACATCGCGTCGTCGGCGAGCGTGTCGGTCGCAAACGACTCCGCCACGCGCCGGTAGCTCTGTGCAGCGAGCAGATGTTCGCCTTTCCCGCTGTGCGACTTCGCGAGATAGAACTGAGCGAGCGGCAGCAGTGTGTCGCGGGCGGGGAGATCGATCGTCAGCTTTTCGAAGGCTAGGACCGCATGGTCGTACCGACGCGCCTGGTACTCGCGCATCGCCGCATCATAGAGGGCTTCCGAGGTCGGGTAGTTGGTGACCTTGAAGCCGCCTCGACATGCCATGGTGCTGCCTAACACGAGGACAGCCGCCAACCGCAGGAATTGTGTGGATTTCAACATCAGGTGGCTGGTACCCTTCGAGCGCGGCGGACGGTCCTAGCTAACAGTGGTCGCCTGGAAAAAACACAGCCCGGCGAAGCCATGTAACATAATGGGCGACGCCAGTTTGCGAGTGTCCCGGTGGTTCGCGGCGCGCAAAAAGCGCGCGCAGACGACGCGGAAACATCGCAGAGGACGCAGATCCTCCTTCTTCTCACCCAAATAATCTGTCAATCGGCGTCATCTGCGCCGTTTTTGCGTTATCTGCGTTCGCGCTTTTTGGCTGTTATCTGGCAGCTAACTTCGCTCGGAAGTACTCAATCGTGCGGCTAACCCCATCGCGCAGCGAAACGTTCGGCTCCCAGTCCAGCATCTTCCGGGCGCGCGTGATATCCGGCTGCCGGACTTTGGGGTCGTCCTGCGGCAGCGGCTTGTAGACGATCTTCGACTTGGTGGCGGTAAGCTCGACCACCAGCTCCGCGAGCTGAGTCACCGTAAACTCATTGGGGTTCCCGACGTTCGTCGGCTCGTTATCGCCGCGTGTGAAGAGCCGGTAGATCCCTTCGATCTCATCCTCTACGTAGCAGAACGACCGCGTCTGCTTCCCGTCCCCATAGATCGTGATTGGCTCCCCCTGAAGAGCCTGCACAATGAAGTTGGAGACCACGCGTCCATCGTTCGGCCGCATGCGCGGCCCGTACGTGTTGAAGATGCGCACGATGCGGGTATCCACGTTATGCGCCCGGTAATACGCCATGGTCATCGCTTCGGCGAAGCGCTTGGCTTCGTCGTACACGCCGCGCGGTCCGATCGGGTTCACATTCCCCCAGTACGACTCCGGCTGCGGGTGCACCAGCGGATCTCCGTACACCTCGGACGTGGACGCCAGGAAGAACCGCGCACGCTTGGCCTTGGCCAGGCCTAACGCGTTGTGCGTGCCTAACGCCCCAACCTTGAGCGTGGCGATGGGGTGTTCCAGGTAGTCGATCGGGCTGGCTGGCGAGGCGAAGTGGAGCACACCATCGAGTTGACCCGCGACGTACGTGTAGGTCGAGATATTGTGACGCACGAACTCGAAGCGCTCGTGCCCCATGAGATGTGCGATGTTGTCGGGATTCCCGGTGATGAAGTTATCGAGCCCAACAACGTGATGGCCATCTGCGAGAAAACGGTCGCTCAGGTGGGAGCCGAGGAACCCCGCGGCACCCGTGATGAGGACTCTCATGCCTGACCCGTCCTCACGCCCTCTCTTCCAATCGATCGGTACGTGAAACCTAACGAGCGCATCTTCACCGGGTCGTAGAGGTTGCGCCCGTCGATGATAATCGGCCGCTTGAGGGCGCTCCTGATCCGCTCGAAATCCGGGTGACGATAGGCGTTCCAGTCGGTGACGACGACGAGCGCGTCCGCACCGTCCAGCGCGTCGTAGTTCACTTCCACGTATGTAATGCGCTCACCCAGACGGCGTTTCGCCTCGTGCATCGCTGCGGGATCGTGCGCGGCGACCGTGGCGCCGTCGGCGTGCAATTGCTCGATCAGCGTGAGCGCCGGCGCTTCGCGCATGTCGTCTGTGTTTGGCTTGAACGCGAGCCCCCAGACCGCGATGCGCTTGCCACGCAAATCGCTCCCAGCGGCTTCACGCAGCATCTCGTACAAGCGCCTCTTCTGGCGGTCGTTGGCGTGTTCCACCGCCTCAAGCACGCCTAACGGTGAGCGACACTCCTGCGCCGTGCGGACCAGCGCCTTGACGTCCTTCGGGAAACATGATCCGCCGTACCCCGGGCCCGGGAACAAGAACGACGGCCCGATGCGCGAATCGCTCCCGATCCCTTTGCGCACATGGTCGACGTTGGCGCCAACGCGCTCGCAAAGGTTCGCGATTTCATTCATGAACGAGATGCGCGTCGCCAGCATCGCATTCGCCGCGTATTTCGTCATCTCCGCGGAGGGAATGTCCATGAAGATGATGGGCTTCCCGGTGCGCACGAACGGCGCGTACAACTCGGCCATCACACTGCGGGCGTGGTCGCTGTCGACGCCTAACACGACGCGGTCAGGTTTGAGGAAGTCGTCGACGGCGGCGCCTTCCTTCAGGAACTCAGGGTTGGAGCACATGTGGAAGGGGTACTTCGCTTTTTTCCCGACCGCCGCGGCGACCTTGGCCGCCGTTCCGACGGGCACCGTGGACTTCGTGACCACCACAACCTCGCCACCCATGTGCTCGCCGATCTTGTCGGCCACGTCGAGCACATGGCGCAAGTCAGCGGAGCCATCCTCGTCAGGCGGCGTCCCGACGGCGATAAAAATCACGTCCGCGCGCCCGATAGAAGCCGGCACGTCTGTCGTGAACGTGAGGCGCCGCTCTTTTTGATTGCGCGACACCAGATCTTCGAGGCCGGGCTCGTAAATTGGCAGGACGTCCTTCTTGAGCCCTTCGATTTTTGCCGGATCGACGTCGGCACAGACGACGTCGTTCCCGGTTTCCGCTAGGCACGCGCCCACGACGAGCCCCACGTACCCCGTTCCGATAACAGTTATGCGCATGACCTAACGATCGCCTAACGTGAGGAGGATGGTGTCATGCCGACGCCAGCGCGACCAGACGCGCCTTGGACGGCTTGAGGCCGCGCGTGGCGTTGCGCGTATCGATCACCAGCTCGGCGTGATCGACAACGTCCTGGTAATTCACGTTGGAATGATCCGTGATGATCACGACCGCGTCGGATGCGGCCAGGCGGTCCGGCGTGAGATCCACACCCTGGAACGCATGACCGTTCTCGGTGAAGCGCGGCACCCACGGGTCATGGTACTCCACCTCGGCTCCGCGATCCTCGAGCAATCGGATCACGTCCAGCGCGGGACTCTCGCGCATGTCGTCAATGTCTTTTTTGTACGCGACGCCTAACACGAGGATACGGCTCCCGTTCACCGACTTGCGATGCTGATTGAGTTCGCGCGCGATCTTGCGCACCACGTACTCCGGCATCTCCGAGTTGATTTCGCTCGCGAGGTCGATGAAGCGCGTCTTGTAGTTCAAGGTGCGCATCTTCCACGCGAGATAATGCGGATCAAGCGGTATGCAGTGACCGCCGATGCCAGGCCCCGGCGTGAACTTCATGAAGCCGAACGGCTTCGTCGCCGCGGCGTCGATCACTTCCCAAACGTTCACACCTAGCTTGTCGCAGACGATCGCCATCTCATTCACCATGGCGATGTTCACGGCGCGGAACGTGTTCTCCAGCAGCTTCACCAGTTCGGCCGACTCGGTGCTGCTGACGGGAACGACGGTGTCGATGCACGCCGAGTAGAGCGCCGTGGCCACCTCGGTGCATGCCGGGGTGACGCCTCCCACCACTTTGGGTGTGTTCTTGGTGTGCCACTTCGGGTTACCGGGGTCCACACGCTCTGGACTGAAGGCGAGGAAGACCTCCTTGCCCACCGTGAGACCGCGCTCTTCGAGGCGCGGCTGCAACACTTCGCGGGTGGTGCCGGGATAGGTCGTACTCTCGAGAACCACCAGCATGCCGGCGTGGGCCTGGCGGGCAATCGCGTCGGTCGCCGCCTGGACATAGCTCATGTCCGGGTCGCGGGTCTTCGAGAGCGGTGTCGGGACCGCGATGGACACCGCGTCGCACTTGCTGAGCTGTGCCTCGTCGGCCGTGGCCACAAAGCGCCCGGCTTTGACCTGCTCACTCACTTCAGCGCTCGGGACGTCCTGGATATGCGACTCGCCCTTCATGAGGCGGTCCACCGTCCGCTTGCTGACGTCATAGCCAATGACCTTGAAGCCCGCCTTGGCGAACTCCATGGCGAGGGGCAATCCGACGTAGCCCAGACCCACCACTCCAACAACGGCTTTTTTGTCGGCGATCTTCTTTAACAGATTGTCTTTCATGTAGTTAGCTAGCGAGGCGGCGTGTACGGTTTAGGACGATTGGCGCCCGTAGAAAGCACGAATCACGCCAACCACACGATCGAGCTGCTGCCTCGTAAGTTCCGGAAAAATCGGGATGGAAAGGACCTCTTTGGCTGCCCGCTCGGCTTCGGGGCAAGCCCCCTCTTTGTAGCCCAGGTGGGCAAAGCAGGGCTGGAGGTGCAGTGGGAGCGGGTAGTAGATCGCGGTGCCGATCCCCTGCTCTTTCATGTACGCCTGCAGCTCGTCGCGCTTTTGCACGCGCAACGTGTACTGGTTGAAGATGCACTCGTTGGCGGGATCGATGTACGGCGTGACGATTTCGGGGACATCGCCTAACGCGGCGTTGTAGTACTGCGCGTTCGCGGCGCGCTTGGCGCTCCAGGCCGCGAGGTGCCTGAGCTTCGCCTGCAGCACAACGGCCTGCAGCGTGTCGAGGCGCGAGTTGAAGCCGACGATATCGTGGTAATAAGTGCGCAGCCCGCCGTGCGTGCGCAGCTTCTTCAGCGTGAGGGCAAGCTTCTCGCTTTGCGTGACCATCATGCCGCCGTCGCCGTAGGCGCCAAGGTTCTTCGACGGATAGAACGAGAACGTCCCGATCGTCGCGACTTCACCGGCCATGCGCGTAACGCCGTCGATCTTGCGAGCGGCGCCGATGGTCTGCGCCGCGTCCTCGATGATGGGCACGTTAGGCATGAGCCGCGCGATGTCTTCGATGGCGGCGATTTGCCCGAAGAGATCGACGGGGATCACCGCTTTCGTTTTTGGTGTCACCGCCGCCGCGGCCGCCTCGGGGATGATGTTGTACGTGCGCGGATCGATGTCGACGAAGACCGGTTTAGCACCGACGTTATGGATGGTCCCCGCCGTAGCGAAAAACGTGAACGGTGTCGTGATGACTTCATCGCCGTGGCCAACGTCGAGCGCGCGCAGCGCAAGTAGCAGCGCGTCGGTCCCGCTTGCGCAGGCGATCGCATAACGAGTGTGCGACAGTTCGGCGACGTCCTTTTCCAATCGCTCGACGGCGGGGCCGAGGATGAAGGTCTGGTTTTCAACGACTTCCTTTATGGCAGCGTCGATCTCGCCTTTGATGGTGGCGTACTGGGCCTTGAGGTCGAGCAAGGGGACGGCCGTGGCCGTCGGGGGTGCTATTGTGGTCATGCGCGGTCTATGACGGTGATGAATTCGCTGCGCTGGACGCTAGGAAACATCACCGATGCGAGTGTGCGGGGTCAACAACCTAGGCCATGGCCTAATAGAGCCGCGTGACACCAGTGTAGGCGTCGAAACCGGTGTCGAAACTCATGATCCGTGTGACGCGCCGACGCTCCATGGTCGCCAAGTGAATCGCGTCGCGGGCCGAAACTTTGAGCCCGAACAGAATTCGCTTGGCGCCTTCAACATCCGCGAGTTCGACCGGAAAGACTTCATCTACCGTACCTAACAAGACATCGAATGCGGGCTGGATTGCATCGCGTCGGTCAATTGCGACAAAGCGATGCAGGATCTCTTGCAGCACCTCTGCGTTTGTCACCAAGCGCTCACGATCAGCGATTGCTCGTTCGAGCAATCGCTGTGCGTCGACTTTGTGCGGATGCGATGCGCCGATGAGATACATCGGCACATTGGAGTCTATGAAAATCAACGCGCTGTACCGTCGAGATAGCCGCTCTCAATCTCGCGGAGCATCTGATCGATAGATCCCGACGGGAAGGAGTGGCGCGCGCCCTGACGGATAGCAGCGAGTTTTCGTTCCGTATCTTGCAGCGGTAGGCGCGAACGGAGTGCGCGCAGCGCTTCGCGCACAAGTGCAGAAACGGTCGTGCGCTGCTTGCGCGCAAGACGCTCCACCTCGCGATACTCCGCGTCGTCCAGCACGACTTGCAGACGTTTACTCATGTGATGAGTATACTTTGCTTATTGCATGAGTCAAGCGCGCTGACGCGAACATCGGCGCGCGTTCGGCACGAAACGCCCTGGTCCGCGTTACTCGGGAATCGGAAGCACACCGTTCACGAAGAATGTCTCGGGCGTAAATGAATGCAGTGCATGACCGAAATAGTCGCGCTTGGCTAATTCCACGAGAGTGCGGCTCGCGGTGCAGTGCCAGTTTTCCAGGTCGCGGGGCCTCGATCGCGCGAAAACGCTCGGTGCAAATGCACCGACGTTGACGCCGCCAAATGCGTCGCGCGCGGAGGGATAGCGAAACAGCTCCACGCCAGCGTTGCGCATCGCGCGGCCCAGTGATTGCGTTTCGCCATAGCTCACCGGCGATGCGATCGCTGCGCGGTGCACATCGAATGGCGCCATCGTTAGGTCGATCCCCCTGGCCGATCGGGCGCTGGCTCGAAATGCGGTCAGCATCGTCGTCACCGTCGCGAGGTCAGCGCGCGTCCCCTCGAGAAAGACAAAGCGATAGAACGCCACCTCGGCGAACATCGCCTCACGCGTCTCCGAGCCATACCAGATTCCACGCTCCAGGCGTGTGCCGAAGCGAGAACCCCAGCGTAAGGGCGGGTAGCGAAATGGCGTCGCAAGCAGGTAGTGCAGCTTGCCTCTCGTTAGGTCCGGCGGCTTGGCGCGATCGATCAGCTCCTCGAGCAACGCCTGCTCCTGCGCGTTCGCCACGAGTTTGCGCGTCGACACTTCGTGCTGCGCCTCGACCGCTCGCCACGGCAAGAGCCGCAGCGGACGGATCTCAGAGACGCCCGCGCATTGCGTCCAAATACTGGACGACATCTACAAGCCCCTCGACGGTGCGCATGCGCTCGGCGGGGACACCGCGCAGGTGATCATTCTCGGCATGTAACCATTCCCGCGCCTTGCTGTCGTCGCCCCCGACCAGAGCATCGAGAGAGCGGTAGACGCGCAGAAACAACAGCGCCAGCTCGCCCTCCTTCGACTCCGGCGCGAGTCCGCGCGAGGTCTGAAGACGTGAGATCGAGGCCTCACTCGTCCCTAAAACCGCCGCGAGTTGCCGATGGCGCAGGCCCAATCGCTCCGCGGCAGAAAGAACGGCGCGAGCCAGAACAGACTCGGCCTGAGCATCTGAGACAGCGGGTCGCCAGGAAGTAGCCACAGATGCAAGAATATAGACTGTTTCTTGCAATTGCAATACGACGTCCGGCACACGAGCCCTGCGCGTTCGGCCTGTTGCGGACGCTCGCCCGCGACACCTCGTGGAC
>JBFMFA010000014.1:0-17055 GCA_040753195.1 Gemmatimonadota bacterium
ACGCTCCCCGAGGCGCTGCGGAACTCGCCGACGTTGCAGGCGACGGTCTTCGGTATCGAGATGGTGTATGTCGCGGAAGGCCCGTTCAGCATAGGCGATCCCGATCCCCGGTCCGTCGAGCGTGCCGCATACTACAAATCCAACGCGTCGGGCGGCCACGATGGTCCGCTGCGCGTAACGAGCGAGGCGGCGATCACGGTAGCGCCTAACGCTGGTGCGTTGTACTACCGATCCACGAATCAATACGAGGGCGACCGCGGCGGACCCATTCCTGCCGAGTTCCCCAAGGGCACGCGCGCCTTCTACGCCATGAAGTACGAAGTCTCGCAGGGACAGTACGCGTCGTATTTGAATGCGATCTCGTACGACGCGTCGCCGTTTCGCGCCAATATCGCCGGTCCGCGCTACTACCTGGATCGCGGAACGATTCGCGTCGTGGACGGGCACTATGTCGCTGAAAAGCCGAACAGGCCGGCGAACATGCTGAGCTGGGATGACGGGTGCGCCTTCGCCGATTGGGCGGGCCTGCGACCGATGACGGAGCTCGAGTTCACGAAGGCTGCGCGCGGTCCCGTGGAGCCCGTCGCAGGCGACTATCCATGGGGGACAAATTCCAAGGCGAAACTCGTGCGTCGCATGCAGGCCGACGGCGACTTGCTGCAAACCGGCGACGCCGATGAATCTCGGCTCAGCGACGCGACGAAAGAGGCGTTAGGCGCCTCCTACTGGTGGATTATGGACCTCGCCGGCTCGGTTTGGGAAAAGGTCATAACGCTCGGCCACCCCGCAGGTCGTGCCTTCAAAGGCACCCACGGCGATGGCCAACTGGCCGAGTATGGCCGCGCCTCGAACGCCGACTGGCCAGCAGGGGATTACGAAGCCGGCGGCTACGGCTATCGCGGCGGCGGCCACTACGAGTGGGAGCGCGAGCGAGCGCGTGATCCCCTGGCGCAGGAGCTCAACCCGCACAGCCCGGTGGAATGGCGTCCGTACGGTGCCTGGGGCGGTGCGCCGCGGTCTGTGGCGTACGGGTTCCGCGCGGTGCGCACCGCCGATCCGCGTTAGGCAGGCCCGCCGCTAGTCCCGCGCAGCGAGCGGCATCGGCGTCCCGGGTGTGCTCCCCGTGAGCACCACGATCGCGTCATACGCGTGCAAAAAGCGGTCTTGAACAGGTGTCAGAGGACTCGTCCGGCGGCGCAGATACGCAAGCCGCACCGCGTGCATGTCAAACACAACCCAGCCGCTGTCGGCCAACGCGGGACGCAACCACGCTACGTTGTCGAGCGCGAGTTCGGCGTTGCCTGTGGGCTCGTACTGCAACTTGAGGATGTTCATGCGCGACGTCTTCGACTGCGCGCCGCCGAAGATCAGCACGTTGAACGAGCGTTCGCCGCGCGCCTCAGCGATAACCGGTGCCGCAGTGCCGATGTCCAGCGTGTGGGTGTAGTTGATGCCGCGCATCATATGGCTGCCGCCGAACTTGAAGACGACGCGCGGCCGCTCGCCACGTCGCTCCGCCGCATTCAGCGCCGTCAGGAAGTTTTCCCGCAAGTACGCGGACCGCAGAAGGTTTGACTCATAGCCGCGTCCCGAAAGGAAGAGCCGATTGATTCGGGCCGTGCGCTCGAACACGTCGACGATCTGCTTGGCGCGCGCCGATGGGCGCGTGCCTAACGCGCTGCGCAGCTCGGCGAATACCGAGTCTGAGGCGGACCAGGCGAACAACTTCCCTGGATTCCCCTCGCCAAGGATGGCGGCGAAACCGCTGTCGGCGCGCGCGCGCGCACGCGCAACGGCGGCACGTCCTGAAGACGGAACGAGACGCTCCAATTCACGCAGAAAGAGACGGTCGGCGGAGATGTCGTAGTCGAGTCCCCAGATGCGCATCGCCGGGTGACCGCCGAGCGGCGCCATCGCCGCGGTGAGCAAGGCTCGCTCTTCCGCCAACGTGTAAAACGGGATCGTCGTGAACCACGACGCCAGCATGGTATCGAGCAGCGCGTTCATGCGCGGGCTCCTCGTTAGGCTGTCGAGACGCGCACCCTGCAACGGACTGACTTCGATCGCAAGTGTGTTGAAGCCGGCGGGACGCAATTCGCTCAGTAGTGCCTGCACGACCTGCGGAAGTTGCGCGACACCGTGCTCTTCACCGATCAGAACGAAGCGCGCACCTTTGCTCTGCTCGACGAGGAAGCGGCCGCCGGGACCATCGAGCCGTCCGTTCGTAATGCTCACCGGATGCCGATTCTCGACCAGGAGACGCGTGAGGATCGTATCCTGAGCCGCAACAGTCTCAGCGACTAAAAGGCAGATGCCCAATTGTGCGATTTTGAATTTCATTGGTAGACGTAGACGGTGCAGCAAACTATGTCGCGGCGATCGCGTGAAGTCGACTGTCGTTGACATTGGCGCCCTCAAACCAGAGCTTTGCTGGGCAGGCACTCGCTTCCTCACCCTGACCGCAGTCAGGAGGACGATGCGCACGTTCCGCTTCCTGCTCGCCCTGCACCTCACGCTCGCCACTGTCCGGACTTTGGCGCAGCCGCTTCCACTCACGCCGATCAGAGCGTCGGGGCAGTCCGTCACAGCGGTTTTCGAAGGGTGGTATAAGAACGCGGACGGCACCTTCAGCCTGTCATTCGGCTATTTCAACCGCAACGCGGAAGAGACAGTCGAGATTACGATGGGGCCTAACAACTTCATTGCGCCCAGTACCTTCAACGGCGCGCAGCCGACGCGCTTCGCGCCGCGACGGCATTGGGGCGTCTTCGTCGTCACTGTACCGGCGAACTTCGGCGAACAACGCGTCGTGTGGACGCTCATCAACCGCGGCGATACCGTCGCTATCCCGGGCAGCCTCAGGCGCAACTGGGAGATCGACGCACTCGCCGGCGAAGCAGGATCGGGCAATACGCCGCCGCTGGTGAGTTTCGCCCAGGGCGGACCCGCCAGCTCGGGTCCGCGCGGCGTCGGCACGTCGCTCACAGGCAAAGTCGGTGAGTCGCTGACGCTGACATTATGGGCCAGCGACGATGGCCGCGCTCGCACGAGCGTCGCCAGTGACGGGCGTCGCGGCGTTTGGCCCAGCCTAACGTGGTTTGTGCATCAGGCTCCGGCCGGGAGTCGCGTGGAGTTTGGCAACCCTTCACCAGGTGTCGGTGGCGACGGAAAGGCCACAACCTCCGTGACGTTCAGCGCGCCCGGTGCATACGTGCTCCGCGCGCGGGTCAACGACGCATCTGGTGTCTCGAGCGCCGGCCACGCGCAATGCTGCTGGACGAATGCGTTTGTCACGGTCACGGTCTCTCACTAGGAGCGCCTCATGACGCGAGGCACACTGATTGGCGCGTTGACGTTGCTCGCCGCATCCGCGTTAGGCGCCCAGGCAGGCCCTACCCCGATTACGTTCGCGAAGCACGTCGCTCCGCTCATGCAGCAGAAGTGCCAAGTCTGTCATCGACCTGGCTCCATCGCCCCGACTTCACTCCTGACTTACGACGACGTCCGCCGGCAATTGCGCCGCATCAAGACCCGGGTCGAAGCGCGCGTCATGCCGCCGTGGCACCTCGATAAGAGCGTCGGGATTCAAGACTTCAAAAACGACCGCTCGCTCAGCGAAGCGCAGATGGACACAATCGTCCGTTGGATCGACGCCGGCGCACCACTCGGCGACGAAAAGGATATGCCGGCGCCCGTACAATGGAGCGACCCTGCAACCTGGCAACTCGCCGAACGTTTCGGAGCACCGGATCTGGTGGTGAAATCAGCGCCCTTCACCGTGCCGGCGAATGGGCAGGACAAATGGTGGCGACCGGCTGTCGAGACCGGTCTTACTGAAGCGCGTTGGGTTCGCGCGATCGAGGTCAAACCGTCCTTCCCGGCTGGTCGCAAAGTCGTGCATCACGTGCTCACGCTCCTGGAGCAGCACGAGCAAGGCATCACCGCACTGGCTAGCACCGCAGCGCACGGCGGCGGTCCCATGAGCGCCGGGCTCTTCATGGAATGGGCCGTCGGCAAAGTCGGTGAAGTATTTCCTAACGATGCAGGTAAGCTCATGCTCCCTGGCGCGAAGATTCGCTGGGAGGTGCACTACTACGCGACCGGCGAGGAAGTGAAAAACGACCAGGTCGAGTTAGGCATCTGGTTCTATCCCAGGGAGTTTCGTCCCAAGAACCGCACGATCCTGCGCATGTTCAACGCCGCGCCGGAATCGGAACTGGACATTCCCCCGGGAGCGAAGACGATGACGCAAAACTTCTTCGTGCTCCCAGCACCGGCGCGACTCGAGAATTTCCAGCCGCACATGCACATGCGCGGAAAAGCGATGTCCATGGAAGCGATCTACCCAGACGGGCGCCGTGAGGTGCTCAGCCACGTGAACAACTTCCAGTGGAACTGGCACATCAACTACATCTACAGCGACAGCGCGGCCCCCGTGCTTCCGAAAGGGACGACTCTCGTGTTCACCGCATGGCACGACAACACGAAGGCGAACCGTAACAACCCCGACCCTGAGCAGTGGGTCGGCTGGGGAGATCGCACGGTCGACGAGATGGCACACGCATGGGTCGACGTCACTTATCTCGAGCAGGCTGACTACGAGCGGCTCGTGGCCGAGCGCAAGGCTCGCAGGGAAAAACTGCGAGCGTCCGGACCCCGCTAAATGCACTACGCACGTGGTGCGGCTGGGAACACTGGACAGTGGGCGGCAGCCCGTTCAGCATTGACCAGCGGAGCTTGACGTCCCGCCGCAAGGTTAGCGGCGGCGAGCGCAGCTCCCTTCCCTCGTTCTGGAGCTCAAATGATCGGTAGGATCTCCCTCGGTCGCGCGATAGCGACCATCGGCGCGATTTTCTCGACCCTCACATTCACATCGGGCGTGGCGCAGGCGCAGGGTCCGGCCGCGGGCCCGCGGAAACCGGATCTCCCGCTGAGCGCGTCGCGCAAGATCACCTTCACGACGAGTAAAGCGTCGTGGATGTCGCTGGACGTGAGCCCCGATGGTCAAACGATCATCTTCGACCTGTTAGGGGATCTGTACACGCTGCCACTGAGCGGCGGCAAGGCGGCGCGCCTAACAAGCGGGATGTCCTACGATGTGCAGCCGCGATTCTCACCGGATGGTAAACGCGTCGTTTTCGTCTCCGATCGTTCAGGCGGCGAGAACGTGTGGATCATGTCGATCGACAAGAAGGACACGTTGCAGGTGACGAAGGGTGCGACCGACCTGTATGTATCACCGGAATGGTCTCCTGATGGTCAGTACGTCGTCGCGTCCAAAAGCAACAGCCTCTTTGGCGCAGCCAAACTTTGGCTCTACAACGTCGATGGCGGAACCGGTATCAACCTGATTCCACAACCGCCCCAGCTCAAGACGTTAGGCGCCGCCTTCGGCCCCAATGCGCGCTACATCTATTATTCACAACGCCAGGGCGATTGGAGCTACAACGCGATCTTCCCGCAGTACCAGCTCGCTGTGTACGATCGCGAAACAGGCACACAAACGCAGATCACGGGGCGGCACGGCTCCGCATTCCGCCCGGCGCTTTCGCCAGATGGGAAGTGGCTCGTGTATGGCTCGCGCCATGAAACGCAGACAGGTCTGCGAATCCGAGATCTCTCGACGGGCAAGGAGGAGTGGCTCGCCTACCCGATTCAGCGCGACGAGCAGGAATCGCGCGCCCCGATGGACGTGCTCCCTGGATACGCGTTCACGCCGGACTCGAAGGCAATCATCGCGTCATACGGCGGCGAGATCTGGCGGGTACCGCTCGACAGATCGGCGCCGAGTCGCATCCCATTCTCTGCAGACGTCGAGCTCGACGCGGGACCGGAAGTAAAGTTCGCGTACAAAGTGGACGATGCGCCGACTGTAACAGCGAAGCAGATCCGCGACGCCATTCCTTCGCCCGACGGTCGCTCGCTGGTGTTCTCCGCGTTAGGCAGATTGTATGTGATGGACTGGCCGCAGGGTACGCCGCGCCGCCTGACGAACCTCAACAGCAACGAACACCAGCCATCCTGGTCGCCGGATGGCAAGAACGTCGTTTTCGTGACGTGGGACGACTCCATCGGTGGTCACATCTACAAGGCCGCGGTCGACGGGCGCACGCGCCCGGTGCAGCTGACCACCGCACCAGGGTACTACTTCCAGCCGTCCTGGTCCCCCAACAACCGCATCGTTGCGGTGCGCGCTTCAGCGCGCGAGTTCCAGGAGGCGCCCGATTTCGCTTTCGGACTGGGCGCCAGCTCCGACTTCGTGTGGGTGTCGCCTAACGGCGGTCCGCTGAACACCATCGCGCCGAGTGGCAATCGCTTTGCGCCTCACTTCACGTCCGATACGACGCGTTTCTTCGCATACAGTGGACGCGACGGGCTTGTCTCGATGCGCTGGGACGGCACGGACATCAAATCGCATCTCAAGGTGACGGGAACGTTGCCACCGGGCGCGTTCATCGCGCGCAACGCCACCTTCCCCGGCACGGACCTGCTCGACCCGGCCAAACTTGCCTCGTTAGGTACGCACCTCGATGGCGATCCGCTCGAGCCGACGCCCACGCCGCCCCCCGCCGACGTCATCCGTATGTCTCCCAGGGGCGATCGCGCGCTCGCGAAGGTTGGCCCCGACGTGTTTGTCGTTGCGGTTACGCAAGTGAGTGCGCAAGCCCCCACGGTATCGGTGACGAATCCGGACGCTGCCACCGTCCCGGTCAAGAAGCTCACGGAGATCGCCGGTGAGTTCCCGATCTGGAACGGCGACGGAACCCGCGTGCACTGGTCGTTAGGCAACGCCCACTTCGTCTACGATCTCGACCGGGCGAAGGTGTTCGACGACTCCATGAAAGTCGTCAATCGCGCCAAGGCTGATAGCAGCGCTCGCGCGGCCGCCGATACGACGCGACCGGCCGCGGCGCCAGCGACCCCCGACACGGCGAAGAAGGAGGTTCCAAAGTATCGGCCGACGGAGCAGCGCATAACGATCACAGCATCGCGCGACCTCCCGCAGGGCGTCGCCGTCTTGCGTGGCGCGCGCGTCATCACGATGAAAGGCAGCGAAGTCATCGAAGACGCCGACATCGTCATCCGCAACAACCGCATCGCCGCTGTTGGTCGCCGCGGCTCAGTGGAAGTGCCACAAGGCGCGCGCATCATCGACATGAGCGGCAAAACAATCACGCCTGGCTTCGTCGACACGCATTACCACACGCAGTGGCTCATCCCAGACATCCATGTCTCGCAAGTCTGGCAGTACGTCGCCACGCTCGCGTATGGCGTCACCACTACCCGCGATCCGCAAACGGGATCAACCGACGTCCTCACGTACGGTGATCGCGTGGAAACAGGCGACATGGTCGGCCCGCGCATCTATTCAACAGGGCCCGGCGTCCTCTGGTTCGAGCCGCCGAAGGACTACGATCACGCCAAAAACATCCTCAAGCGTTATGCATCGTATTTCGACACAAAGACGCTGAAGATGTACATGACCGGCAATCGGCAGCAGCGCCAGTGGATCATCATGGCCGCGAAAGAGAACAACATCATGCCGACAACGGAGGGTGGGCTCGACTTCAAGCTCGACATGACGCACGCGCTCGATGGTTACTCCGGCATCGAGCACGCGTTGCCGATCGCGCCGCTCTATGAAGACGTCACGCAGATGATCGCCAAGGTCGGCGTCGTGAATTCTCCCACGCTGATCGTGTCGTACGGCGGTCCGTTCGGTGAAGACTACTTCTACAACCACGAGAACCCGTGGGAAGACGCAAAGCTGCGTCGCTTCACACCGCACGATCACCTCTATGCAAAGACAAGCCGACGCGGCGCCGGCATCGGCCCTGGTCCCGGTGGCTTCTTCCGCAAAGAACAGTTCGTTTTCCCGCTCCATGCGAAGTCGATGAAGGACATCGTCGCCGCCGGCGGCATGGTCGGCATCGGCGCGCACGGCCAGATCCAAGGCATCGGCTACCATTGGGAGATGCAGATGATGGCATCCGGTGGCATGGCCAACCACGACGTGCTCAAGGCGGCGACCATATTTGGCGCCGAGGCGATTGGGATGGGAGGAGAGATCGGTACGCTGGAAGCGGGAAAGTTTGCGGATCTTGTGGTGATGTCGAAGAATCCGCTTGATGACATCCGCAACACCAACTCGATCACACACGTGATGCGCGGCGGCCGGCTCTACAACGGCGACACCATGGATGAAGAATGGCCGCGTCAGCGTAAACTCCCGAAGTACCACTGGCAAAACAACGTGCCCGTCACCAATGCCGGCATTCGTTAGGCACCGTTCGTTACGGCTTGCCCTCCGCGTCTCGCTTCTTACGCCTTGCGCCTTACGCCTTGGGGCTCAGGAGCCGGTGCAGTGGGGAAAACCGTCCGATCCCCTCATCTTCGCCACGTTCTCCATCGCGGCCATCGATCCGCGCACCAAGGAGGTCGGTGTAGCCGTCACGACGCGCAACCCCTGCGTCGGCAACGCGGTTCCATGGGTGCGAGTCGGCGTCGGTGCCGTCGCCACGCAGGCCAACAGCCGCACGCAGTACGGTGATGAGCTCCTCGGCGCGTTAGGCAACGGCGAAGACCCCGAAGCCGCGTTGCGTCGCCTGCTCGCTGCCGATTCCGGAGCGCGTGGTCGTCAGATCGGCGTGATCAGCGTGGACGGTCGTTCGGCGCAGCACACGGGCGCCGGCGCCAATGCCTGGGCTGGTCATCGCAAAGGTGCAACGTACGTGACGCAGGGGAACATCCTCGTCGGTCCTCAAGTGCTGGAAGCCGTCGCCAAGACCTTCGAGGCAAGCGAAGGCTCCCCGCGTCACCTCGGCGATCGTCTGATCGAAGCACTGGCCGCAGGACACGCCCAGGGTGGTGATGCCCGGAAAGGGCGGATGCAGTCTGCCGCTATGATGGTCGCAGACCCGCGGCCTGGACGCTCGCGGCGCGACGACGGCATGACGAACAACATCAACGTCTGTGAGCATCCCGAGCCCGTCGCGGAGCTGCGCCGCATCTACGATACGATCAGTCAGACGTTAGGCTATCGCGCCCTGCAGGAATTCAGCGGCAACGACGTCTGGCAGCTCAAGGTGATGCTGCACGCGTTAGGTCACTATCGCTCCAACGAAGCTGAGCTGCAGCGCGGGAATGATGCACTTATCTACACAGCCGATGCGGTTGCTGCTGTCGATGCCTTCCGGACAGCGAACGGAATGTCCACAGCGGGCAGTGGATCGCCACGCGGGCTCGTCGACGCTGAGCTTGTGAAGGCGATGTGGTCAGCGCTCGAGAAAAGTGGCAAGGCAAAACGAGTCCGCGAGCTGCTACTCGAGTCCACAGCTGTTCGGCGCTAGGCCGTTGCCGCGTATTGAAGTCGTAGTTGCAGGTATCCGTTCATCCGAAGTTTCCTTCAGCGTTCTTCGTTAGTCGCGATTGGAGCGATAACCGGAGGTCCATCGGTAGCTACCAACAAGAGAGAATTACCGCAGAGAACGCAGAGCCACGCAGAGGTTGTTCGCGGCGTTGTCCGCTCCTTTAGTTCTCCGCGTTATGCTTTGTCAGAGCGCTGCCTAACGGCGGATTGGCGCGTCGCCGCCGGAGACCCACGCACAAACGCAATGAAATCCGTTGGCGCCGGCGTTCCGCCATCGCGCCGGATGCGCAAAGAGACTTGTCCGCGATGATAAGAACCGTGCATCGCAACATGCGTGAGAATGTCGACGATTCGGCTCGTAAATGCCTGGCCCGCGCTATTTACGTACGACACTTCGCGGGCCAAGTCGTCCTGCGTTAGGCGGCCCACATACGCGCGCCAGGCCGCGGCGTTGCTCGCGGCGGCCGCCGCCAACTGTTCGACGTTGAGCGCTGGCCATACAGCCAACGTCGCCTTGCGCCCCTCCAACCGACTCAGCCACACCTCCTCCGCGCCAAGCACGTGAGCGAAGAGTTCGATGACGTCATGGGCGACCGGCTGCCGTGACAGCGCCGCCACCAGATGGGCATTGGCCCATTCCGCATGCTCGATGAGTCGCTTCAACTGCGCGAGCAGCATGTTCGCTCGTTAGGTCGGCGCCGACGTCGCTCGCGTGCGGCGCATGCGCCGGTTGCTCGCTGCTTCGATGAAATGCAGAATCAGCGGATGAACATCCGTCGGCTCGCCTGCGGCGCTGACTGCGCCACCGGCCGCCACCGCGGCGCGTAAGGCACGACGTTCTGGTTGAAAAAGGGTGCCGACGAAGAAGGAATGCGTGCTGTGCTCCAACGCGCGCACCTCACCTCGATCGTCGCGCGCGCCACAACGCAATCCACGCGACTCGAGCATCGGCAAGTACTCCGGATTGATTCCGTAGCGGCAATGGTATTCCTCGCGCTCGCCGTTGCTCCCGTACAACGCGCCGAAGCGCGTCCCTGGTACACCTTCGATCGGCGCGCTCACTTCCACCAGCTCACACGTCAGCGGGATGATCGCGAGTAACTGCGCCGAAGGATTCATCTCCGCGTGCTCCGCCGTGCCTTCGCCCAGCACGTTGCGCACGAATTCCAGCACTGCGTGTTGAAAGCCGCCGCACGTGCCGAGAAATGGCGTGTCCGATTCGCGTGCATAACGAATCGCTGCAAGAGCGCCCTCGGTGTTGTCGTACGGCGTGGCCGGCGCGCACCAAATGCCGTCAGGCACGCCGATCACGTCCGGCATGCGTTGCGCACACGCAGGGAGGAGGCCCGTGTGCCACCACTCCCAGGAAAGATCCGGCCAGATTGTCTGCTGCACGCGAGCGAGCGACGTGTCGATCCCCTCGTGCGCTGTGACGCCGCGGTCAAAGTCGCCGACAATGGCCAGATGAATCATGGACGTATGATAAGGTTTCACGGATGGCCGCGCACCTGGATAGCGTGTCGGTGTCAGAACCTAGGTGCCGTGCCGCGCGCTCCAACGTGACCTGACCCACATTTCGTGCCACGTTTTTGAGATCGTTGGCGCGGTGCGAGGCCTTCCGCCGCAGGCCGCCGCCGCTTCACGCGCGCGCGGACCGCGCCTGAACTTCTTCCGCCGTGAGGCCGAACAACGGGGTCGTGCGCACGTCGAGCAAGCCTAACAACAGATAGATCTGACCGCGATGATGGGCCTCGTGTTCGACCATCGCGCGGAGCCACTTCCACGTCGTGATCGGAGTTCCGCCCGGCGTGGTGCATTTGCGTTGCAGACTCTCGTCGCTCAACTCGCCGAAAATCGCCAGCGACTCGTTGTGTAATTTGTCCATGAACGCGAGCACACCGTCGCGTCCGGACGCCAGGTCAGCGCCGCAGCCGCTGTAGAGACTGGGCCGGCCCCGCACCGTTTCGGCATACATGAAGCGCTCGATCGTCACCAGGTGGCGTGCGAGATCGCCTAACGTGAAACGGCCCGGCTTTGGCGTCCACTCGATAAACTCGTCGGGAATCTCGGCCACAACGCGGCGCGTACGGCCGCGAATGTTGCGCCAATAGTCGAGGAACGACGGTATGCTGCGAATTTCCACGGTTGCGCCCTCGTTGCGAGGAGATCAGCTGCCTAACGAATCAGCCAGACGGTCCAGCGCCGCAGCCAGGGCGCCGGCGCGCTCGCGAATCCGGCGGCCTTGCTCCGTATGTCCCTGGCGGTTCAGCGCGTCCGCTTGTGCTTCCAGTAAATCGACCCACAACCGCACGCGTTCCCTGTCTCCAACGAGTCTCACCGCGGTGTCGGCATCGACACGCTCGAGGAGCTGCGATTGCGCCCCGCCTCCAAGCAATGCACCGATCGCCGTTTCCGCTTCACCCGCCACGCCATCCACATCCGCGCCTTCTTTGCTGAGCAATTCACGCAGCCGACGCGCAGCAGCTCCCGCTTGCTGGATGAGGCGCAGGAGATAGTCGCGGCGTTCAGTTAGCATCCGTCGGTCGTTGTTTGGGGACGACCAGTATAGCCACGATTCGGGCCCGATGGCGCGCAAGCAGATAGTCGACCAGATCGCCGATGATCAGGTTCGGCTTCCCACGCCCTCGGTTGACGACGCGGCAGCTCAGCACGTGCGTCGACGCGTCCCAGACCATGTTTATCGTCCCCTGCCGGTCCGGTTGCGTTCCGCGCAGCTTCGCCCAGCCAGGTGCCCGCCCCGGCTGGTGCTCTCGCAGCATCTCGAGGCCGTGCTTCCCAAGACGGGGATCGTTGGCGATCGCCTCGCGAAGGCTGCGACCGCGCTTGCAGTGAACCTCGACGAGAGTTTGCATGCGCCGAAGTTGTTAGGCACAGCCTTCAATATAATCGACGCCGGGACTGCGGCCGGCGCGGTAGCGCTCCACCTTCTTCCCGTCTGTTTCGAAGATGATGCGATACGCGCTATCGCCCGGCGTGCTGATGATCACGTAGTGGCCTTCCGGCCCGGTATACTTGTGCGGCTGGACCCGCGCGCGCCCGCCATACAACGCCAGAACGCTCGCCTCCGTGTCACCGACTCCGGCTCCTTCTTTCGTTAGGATGCCAGGCGCGTCGACGTCCACACGCGCTACCGAGTCCAGGAGGATCATGAGAGCCGCCCCCTGCAACGCCTTTGGCTCGACGAAGTCACATTCCTCGTTGATGTCGTAGGCCGGACGCAGCGTGTCCATTAGTGCCGCATTCAGTTCCTGTAACGTCATTCCGATTCGAACCGGCCCGATGCCATGCGCGTCGACCACCGGTCCAACTGGGTTGGAATCCACAGGCGGGGTGTCGGCCAGTGTCGTTTCCACCGCACGGTCTTGCTCCCTCTGAGCACAGGCCAGCAGGGCGAGACTCGCCGCAGTTGCGATGACGCCCCGTTTCATCAGTCCTCCACCGTTAGGCTGACGGCGGGTGCCAGGATCGTGCCGGCTAGATGACCTAGCGCACCGCTGTACCGAACCGAGCCGCAACGACTTTGCGGATCTGACTCTCGAACGATCCTGTGGAGCCGCACATCAACGGTGCCTTCGAGCTGCCCTGTAGATCCTGCGCGGCGGCAGCCAGCGATACGCCGAGCATGCTCTTCCCCGGTGCAACGGAGTCCACGAACGCCGCCACGGCGAGATAGATCCGATAGCTGTCTGCGTTAGGCCCCGTCATACCGGAGCCGCAACTAATGTAGCGCGACATGGGCGAGCGACCCAGCGTACGCATCTTCACCAGCTCGAGATTACCAACCACGCCCGAGATCGAATCGCGCATTCGCAGGTCGATCTTGAACTCGTGTTCAAGGGCGGCCGCGGTGACAGTGAACACCTCCCCGCGCGAGGCCGGCAGCTCGATACGCACACTCATCGTGTCCAAGGCCAGAATCGTGGGGAAGGCCGGAAGTCGCACGCGCGCACGGTAGTTCTGCGCCTGCGCCATCGTGGGCGCGCTCAATAGCACCCCTACTACGAATCCCCGAACCAGTGGCGACTGTGCGCTGAACATGAACCCCCCATGAAGTATGGCGCCTAACAAGCAAGCTCAGACAAGAAGCTCGTAGTACACCAATGGAGTCCCACGGTACGTCACCCTTCCGACCTCACAATACCCGCATTTCTGGTAGAACGCTCCGGCTCCGGCCTCGGCGTCATAGGCATCGAGCCGAATGGCGTCGCCGGGCCACGCCCGCACGATGTCCGCCGCGGCGATTAAACACCGCCGCCCAATACCCTGCCGCTGCATCCTGGGGTCCACAGCCATGTCTGTCAAATAGATCGGCCGCTTTGCGGTGGTGAAATACGATGTGTCGATGGCCCAGGGCTTTTTGGTCGCAAGCCGCAGGGTGGCGACGATGCGCCACCGCTGCCGCATCACGAATACGCGCGATAGGCGCATGGCGTACAGGACGCTTTTTTCGCTGGTCAGCGCCGACCAGTATCCCTCGCCGTAATCCTTCGTTAGGCGATCTGCCGCCGCGTTTCGCAGCACAGCAATTGCTGCCGCGTCGTCGATATTCGCCTGCTCCAGACGAGGGCTCGCGCGCACTACGGCGATTGCGTTGGCCCGTCAGGGAGTATCCGCACGCGGGGTTCAGGCGCGGGCCCCATACCCGCTTTTTCCGCGACGCGCAGCGCCCGTTCGGCGAGTGCCATCTCCATTTCGCCAACGAACTCTTGCGCCGCGATACGGTCTCGCAAGCGCAGACGAAGGACGAGCTCGGCTGGGTGACCGAGGCGTAACCCGCTGTTTCCGACGACATCTTCAAATGCGCGGAGGTCCGCCGCGGTGAGAATCAGGCGCGCGCCACTCCAGGGCCACCACGACGCGCGAACCTTCGCGTTGGCCACGGCGTGCAACGGAATGGTTACTTCCTTGACAGGATCGACTTCGCGATCGGTGCGGATTTCGCGGCCGACACGATCCGTTTCCCTGGATGCGCGCCATTGAAGTACGAGGTCATCGCCGTCCAGGCGCACAAGCCCATGAATCGTCTCCGCCGTGGAGGTGATCTCTCCGTTGGCGATGACGTCTTCGGAGCGACGCAGGAAGAACGGCAGTGCTGCCGTGTGCTGCATGCTCGCGTTAGGCTAATCCAGGGGCGCGCCGATCGCCCGCCGGATGCGAGCGATCTGGCGCAAATGAACGAGGTCGTGCCCGGCGTAGTTCAGGATCATCTGCGTAATGCTCTCTTCGCCGCGCTCCGAGTGCAGCCCCACGCGTGCTCGATCCTCGGGTCGTGTCTGTTGCAGCAGGCGCAAATTCGCGTTGCGCAGGCGCTCGAAATCGCCCAGCGCATCCGCAACGTCGACGCGTTCGTAGTGCAAGTGTTCGGTCCAGCGGTCCTGATCGTATCCGGCCAGCGGAGGCCGGTCGTGCGCGAGGACCATGCGGATCCGAAAAGCACCCACGAGCTCTGAATCGGACAGGTGCTGTATGACCTGTCGGATACTCCATTGACCCGGCCCTTCAGGCGCGCTCAATTGTGTTTGACTGAGCCCTTCGGTGGCGCGGCGCAGCTCCATCACGGTGCTTCCCAGAACCTCGAACGGGTCGCGCGACCCGAGAGCAGCCAAAAACCGGGCGACGTATTCTTCACCAGTTTCGGGTGCGCGCGTTGCGACCTGCGTCATCAGCGACATCTCCAGGTTGTGCCGTTCCGCCTAACGAACCAGGGGCGTCTTATCCCCTGACCGGCGTCGACACGGAGACGCGGGCGGGTGCCGGCTGTGAACCTGGGAAATTATAGCACGAGGGCTGGAACGGCACTCCGTCCAGCCTGCGCCAGTTGTCGTGCTGCCGCTGGCTGCAGCGCCGCGGCCGCCGGCGGCGCGAACCACAGAGAGGCACAGAGCCACAGCCCCCTGCCGCATTTTGCCATGAACTCTGTGTTCTCTGTGGTAGAGCAGTGTTGCCTAACGACGCGGCGTGGAGCGCTCGATCAGCACTTGACCGCCGGATTCCAGTCGGCGAAGAGTCCATTGCTGTTCTCTTCCCACGCCCAGACGTGCAGGTACCAGAGATTCAGCTCGTCGCTGCGCCGCAGCTTCTCCCCAAGAATCGTGGGAGGCTCGGAATCCCTCGATCGGATGCGGTATGGAATGATGTACTCGACCGCGACCAGCTTCGACTTACCGTCGCCATCGGGCGCATACAGCAGAATCTCAGGGCGTTCCAGTTCGAGCTTGTCGTCGACGAACGAGCGGTTGACGTAGTGATGGCCCATCCCCCCAGCCATCGCATTCGCGAGACAAGGCGGCTTCGCCGTGGGATACCCCGCCGCCTGTGCGGCCGCGAGGTCGCGAAACGCCGCCGTGGACTGACGCACGCGCTCGAGATCGCGCGCGACGTCCGGACTGAGCGTTGCTTTGACAGACCGTTGCGTGTGACCGCATGCAGCAATCGCGCAAACTCCCAGCATGGCTGACAAGAAACGATTCATGCACACTCTCCTCGGTGGTGATTGCCTAACGAAGATCAACGAGGCGCTGACGGACGCTGACGCGCTGTCTGCGCGGTGCCAACGGTGGCGGCGACACGCCACAGGGTCCACGGCTCTGGGGTGATCGCCGGTGGCTCTGGGGTGAATCGCATATCCGCCGGGACCAGCGTCGGCGCACCCACTTCGCCGCGCGGAACACGACATTCTCCTCCCGCACTTCATTCCCTGTTGTGACGTCCAGCGGCGCTCTATCATGCTACGTCAGCCCATGAACACAGAGTCGTCGACGCCACTCATGAGCGCCAAGCGACGCCGGATTCCGCTTCTGGCGATTTTCATTTTTTGGACGTGCTGGAGCCTGTGGTCTTTCCAGCAGAATCTGCTCGTCATCGTCGTCAGCGGCCGCCACGTCGAGAGCTGGCTACGTCCGTTGCTCCTCGCACTCAGCAGCGGCTGGTTCTGGGCGATCCTCACGCCGCTGATCATGCTATATACGCGCGCCGCCGCCGATCGTAGCACGTCGCGCGTTAGGCTGATTCTCGCGCACTTCGCTTTCTTTCTCGTCCTCCACGTCATCGATTGCTGGTACTACTCGCACACCACCGCCGCCTGGGCTCCGGCGCCCCGTCCCTTCGAACAGCTCCTGCTGTCACTTACAACGACGAACTTGTGGACGTACGCGCTCATCGCCGTCGTCACGATATTGGTCGACTATTACGACGCGCTCCGCGAGCGCAACCTGCGGGCGGAACGACTCGAAGCACAACTCGCGCAAGCCCAGTTCCAGGCCCTGCGCGCGCAGCTGCATCCTCACTTTCTCTTCAACGCGCTGAACGCGATCTCGGCACTGATCCACAAAGACCCCGCTCGAGCCGACCGTATGCTCGCACGGCTGAGTGAACTGCTGCGACTGGCGATCGATACCGCGGGTTCGCCGGAAGTGAAGCTGATCGACGAAATCGATTTCGTGAACCGCTACCTCGAGATCGAGCGCATGCGCTTCGGCGAGCGGCTGGATGTGCGTGTCGCAGTGCCAGTCGACACCTATGACGCGCTGGTGCCTAACATGTTGCTGCAGCCGATCGTCGAGAACGCCGTGCGCCACGGCGTCGCTCCGCTCCCTGGCCCGGGTCGCGTGGAGATCGTCGCGGAACGCCGCGGACCACATCTGGGAATCGTCGTCCGCGACAGC
>JBFMFA010000015.1:0-16023 GCA_040753195.1 Gemmatimonadota bacterium
GCCTAACGAGGCTGAACGCTATGCGGCGCGCGCGACTCGCTGTCACGAGGCAACGAGCGCTGTGGCGCCGGTCCCAAACGGCGACAGCAACTCGGCGGTATCGGTCAGGCGGAAGCGTCTCGCGACGAATCGGAGCATGCCTTGGCACGCCGCTTCTTTCGCTCGTTCGGAGCGAGTCGATAAGGTGAAGAGCGACATCTTCGCTCCACCGCGATGCTGGCGCTCCAGTGGCGCGGCAAAATCGATCAGGTGGAAGAGCAAAACGGTCGGCGCACTGCCGCCGTCGCGCTTTGCGGCACGCGCCATCGCCCAGTAGAACGCCGCGGGGCCGAAGGCGAGCGCGAACGAGGGACCGATCGGAGAACCGAGTGGCATTGGGCCAGGAAGCGGCAACTCGATCAATCCGCCGTACGCGCCAAGTTGCAGCGGACGCTGCAGCTGCGCGTGCGTCAGACCGAGGCGTTGCTCGAAGAGCGGCGTTGGAAAGACGCTGGAATCAAAGACGTATCCCGCGGCAGCGACCATCTGCAGCGCTTCGGCGTCGATAGCGTAGCCCGGGGCGCGAAAGCCCGTGACGGGCGCGCCTAATGTGTCTTCGATGAGTTTCTTGCTGGCCGCGATCTGGTGCTCCTTTTCGGCGCGGCTGGCGCGCAGCAGGTTCGTGTGCGAGATCGTGTGTGAACCGACGGCGTGTCCGCGCGCGATCGCCTGCGCGAGGAGCGCGCGCTTCGCCGGATCGCGCAAGTCTTCGGCGATGACGAACAACGTCGCGCGAATATTCTGTGCATCGAAGAGCCGCAGCATGTTCTCCATGCCGCTGGCGAATATGGGATCGCCGGTGCCCGAATACGCGCGCGAATGCGCCCGGAAGATCTGGTGCACGCCGTCGAGATCGACGTGAATCGCGAGCGGCGGGAGCGTGTTAGGCATACCGTTCACGGGGCGGCTCCCACCCGCTCGTAGATCCGGATCGGAGGATTGACCACCGGGTGGTCGAGCGCGGGCCGGCGCGCCCAGGGAAGCAGCGCCGGTGTCTGAAAGAGGGCCACCCGCTTGTAGCCTAACGATCCGTCCTCGAGTCCGCGGTAAATGGCGGGAGGACACGTCGCGGCGTGCGGTTCCCCGGGACGGCTTGTGTAATCGGGCACGAGCGCGACGAAACGCGGCCGGCGTTCGTTCCAGCCGTCGACCACGAGTTGTATGGCGGCGCTGCCGGTGTCAGCACGGAAGGTGCTTCCGCGAAACGGAATTGCCTGACGCGACGACAGCCACGCCGGCATCGGCGGATGCTTGTGCTCAGAGCCGAAGTACTCCAGCGCGTCTCCTGGGCGGGCAGTGCCGGCGATCCACGCACCAGCCGCATAACGGGAGTCGCGCAGCATGCCGTACGTCAGATCCAGAGCCCACAGGCACAGGATACACGCCGCGGCCCCCGCGAGCGTCGCCGTTCCCCAGCGCACAAGCGGCTGCAGGCTGCGCCACGCCGTCACGATGGCATACCCGGCGTACAGCGCCAGTATGAACGTGACCGGCAAGACGTAGCGTAGTTGAATGACACGCGCCGAGAAAAAGAGGATGGCAAGGTAGAACAGCGCCGAAAAAGCGAGCAGCGCCGTGCGCGGTGATCGACGCCAGGCGACCGCGATGCCCGCGACGCCTAACGCGAGCCCGGGCCACGACAGCGCATTGGCGAGTAGCCGCATGATCTGCGCCGCCAACGCCACATGCCCTTCCGAGGTGAAGGGGTAATACGTCGTGAAAATCACGCCCCCCGAGCGCGCCAGCTCGGTGCGTTCCTGGATGAAATGGAGATGCGCGCGCCACCGCGCGAAGTCGATCACCATCCCGCCACCGATCGCATACGCGCCAAACGCCGCGACTGAAGCCAGCATCGCCGCGCGCCAAAAGCCTGGACTCCGCCAGTACGCCGCGGCGCCAGCGGCCGGATCGCGCATGAGCGGAAGCACCAAGGGCACAAATACGAAGGACGCAAACGCCGGCTCCTTCGTCGCTACGGCGCAGCCGACCAGTGCACCTAACGTGATGGCCCGACGCGTCGTCAGTCCGCGACTCACGATGACCGCAAACGCCCAGAGCCCGGCCGCCGTGAAGAAGAGCACCGGCACATCGACGTTCGAGTTCCGCGCGTAGTAGAACATCGGATACACGAGCAGCGCGGCCAGCCCTGCCAGAAACCCGCTCGTCTCGTCCCACAGTGTACGCGCCGCACCGTACGCGCAGAGTACCACACCGATGCCTAACAAAACCGACAGAAAATGCGCAATCCACGTGAGGTTGCGCAATGCTGTGGCAGCATCCCTGAAGCCGTGTGGATACCCCACCGTCGGCGAGTCCAGCCCGCCCGTCGCCGCGAGATACCCGACGTACGGCGCAAACGCGCCGAGCACCATGAACGGGTGCAGCATCGGATATCCGAGGTTCGGATTCTGCTCTTTTTTTGGCGCGATGATGTCGTGTGCCTGGGCGAGCGGGCCTAACGGTGGTTCATCGTCGACCCCCCACGCGTTGGTGCGATCTGGCGCCGTCGCGTGCGGCGCTCCCCACCAGAATCCCGGTGTGTACGCCAGCAGCGCGAGCAGCCCGAGGATCACGGCGTTCCTCGTGGGACGGAAGCGTCTCACTCTTCGATCCTCACGCTATCGCCGGCCCACACGATCGAATAGCGCAATTCACACTGCCGTTCGCGCACCAACCGCGCGGCCAACCCTGCAGTGCGTGGCATCGGCAGGTCGACGGCCTCCGAGGGGTGGAAGTATTTCGCCGAGCCCATGTGAATGCCTGTGAAGCTGCGCGTGAGCTCCACCGTGTCGATCCGCAGATCTCCCGTTAGGCGCAGCGTATCGTGCACGTCGATACGGTCGGCCGCAAAACGGAGGCGGCGCTCCAGCGCGATCCCCGCCGGCGCGACGCTCGTGATGAGGCGCGCGATGAGGATGCGGCGCACCCAGTTCCCGAGCATCAGGCTGCGGAAGACCGTGAGGTTCAACAGACGCAGAATGACGAAACGCGCCGGTGTCAGCTGTTCCTGCCTGACGAGTCCAAAACTCGCGCGCACCGCGACGCTGCCGTCCGCTGCCTCGAAGCGCGAGAGGCCCAGCAGCTGCGAAGCGTACGTCTGACCCTGCCCGCGAGCCACCCATCCGGCGTCTTCATAGACGAGCCGTTCGTGAGCGCGATCGACGACGCGCATGATGCCGCCTTTGTGCAACGCCGCGACGGCGTAGTAGCGCTCAGTCCCCGCAGTGTGCATGCCGGCGGCATGAGTCCTGCTGCCCCGCTGTGTTTCACACGGAAGCGGAGGAGCGTCGAGCGGCGGCTCCACGACCTGACATGCCGCGAGGTAACTGCCGAGCATGACGGGGAGATTCTGCAGATCGACGTTCCTTGGGTTTACGACTTCACCTCGCGTGACGCGTGCGCGCATGAACGCCGCGATCGCCGCCGCCTCCGGAATCACACCGGCCAGGCGCTCGAACCCGCCGGGAAACCAGAGCCGCGTGTGCCGCGTGCCGACGGCTCCGCCTAACGAACCATCTGGCAGTGGCGCATGTGTGTAGTACTCCACGGCTTTCCGCAGCGATGCGAGGAGCGCGTCATCACGCGTGCGCGCCCAGATGCGCGACAGAAAGTCGATGCCGAGGCTCTCATAGCCGGGATCATTGCCACCGTACTCGGCATAGAAGCCGTCGGCTGACTGGTGCGCGACGATTTCGTGCACCGTCTTGTCTGCCTGCTCACGCCAACGCGGTTCGTCACACCACTCCGAGGCTGCCACGAGCCCTAACGCGAAAAGCGCGTGGTGATTGGCGATGAACGCGTAGTCCTCGCTCGCGCGGCCGGCGAAGGCTATGGCACGTGCCATCGCGCGCCGGATACGCTCCTGCTCCTGTTCACTCAGCTCGTCGCCTAACGTTGTTGCTGTTTCCGTCAGATAATAGCAGACGGCAAGCGAGGCGCCGTGATCCTGGGTGTACGGTCCGACGGAGTCGAACGCCCCGTTGGCATGCTGTCGAGCGAGGAGCTCGTCGATCGCGCTTTTCGTCCATATCAGAAGGGGACGCGCGCCCCGGTACGTCGTGTCCGGGAGATCCAGTTTCCAGAGCCACGCGAGCGGCAGCATTCCGGCCCACTGCAATACGCCGATCGGAAAGTCGCGAAACTTCCACGCCCAGTTCTCGCGATCGAAGCTGCCGTACGTACGTGAAAACGGCTCGCGGTCGAGCTTCCCCAGGAACCGAGGGACCTGCGGCATAAGGATCGGGGCGTAGACCGACGCTCGCGTTGCGTCGACGCGGCTCCCGTTAGGTCGCAGGACGCTCGTCATGAAGCGCTGCGGTACACGGCGAACTCGTTCCCCCAAAACGTATGGCTCGCGAAACGCTGGAAATGAGGCCGAGCGTCGATGCGCGCTCCCTCCAGAGGATTGTGATAAATGATCCAGGCCTCGCGCGGAATCTGCCGCAGTGATTCCTCGATACGATCGAGAACGCCGTCGAGAATTACGTCGTCGAATGGATTGAAAAAGAAGAAGACGCGATCGTGCGCGTCGATCGAGTAGTGCAAGACGTCTCCTTCCACCACGCGCATATCGCACGTCGAGTTCCTGGCGCGCCATCGGGCGATATTGTCGTTGGCTTCGGCGACAAGCTCGGTCGCGAATTCGATGCCGGTGACACGTTGAAAGCCGGCGTCGCCCGCGAGTAGTAGCACGCGGCCCTTCCCGCAGCCAAAGTCCACGAAGCCGGCGTCGCGTGGCAGCGGCACCTTCTGCATCAGCTTCGTGAAGGCGAAAGCGGGCGTCGCCTGGTACGCGCGCCCGTGTTCGCGGTTCGGGCTGTCGATCGAGAACTCTTCCAGGGCGACCCAACCTGCGGTGCGCGTACCACGCCGCCAGTCGTACCAGAGATCGACGGCGCTCGTCGCGAGGATGCCTAACGTGGCTGCGGGGCCTCGCTTGCGCAGGCTGCCGAGCGTGAGTCGCAGAGCGCGAATCAACTGGACGTCCCCCGCGTTAGGCTCTTCGCGACCGACACCGGGGCTGCGGCGCAGTCGTACACGAGGATCGCGGTCCGGCGGTCCGGCAGGGCCATCTGTCTGCAGCCGACAAGCAGCCGGTCGAAGAGCAGTCGATCTTCCCGCAAATAGAGATTGCGCTCCATGCGCGGCTGCCAGCGCCAGGGTGAAAAGGCCGGGACGGGGTTCGGGGCATTGTATGCCCGGCTGTCGATGAGAATCAGACGATCATGCTGCGCTTGCGCGACGCGGAAGGCGGAATCAGCCGTGGGATAGCGCGAGATTCGAAACCCATGCGTGAGCGCGCCGACACCTGGTCGCCCAACGAGATAGTTGTGACCGGCGGAGTAGCCAAACGAAAGCAGAGGACGGCGCCCGCTGGAATCGGCGAGGAGCGCCAAATCGCGCACGTCGCGGTAGGTGGCGGCGAGGTTCGCTGAAAGACGCACGCCCCCGCGCGCCGTCTGCACCAGTGGAAAGACGCCGCGGCGAGACCCGAGCCCATAACCGAAGCGGCGGTGTGCAAGGAGCGCCGGCAGCAACAGCAGGAGGCAGCCTAACGTGACGGCTCGTGCGACAACCCGCTGCGGCAGCTTCCACAGCGTAATAAAGGCAAAGCCATACACCGGCACCTCGAGCATCAGCGCCGACCATTCGCTGAAAGAAAGCATACGGCGCGCGCGCAGGGCGACGATGGCAAGGAGCAAAACAACGAGTAAGCGCCAAACCTTTTGGTCCGGCACGAGGCGGCGTCGCCTCACCGTGAACGCCAGGACCAGCAGCGACAGCATGAGCGGAAACACGTGCCGCAGGAGCTCGAATCGCAACGCGGCAACTGCGCGTCGCAAGCGCACTCCTAGTTCCTGTGCGACCGGCAGCAGCGATCCCTCGAACAGGGTTGGATACGGCGACTGTCCATTCGCCAAGACTGCGCGACTCACCGCCTCTGCTTTGGTGAGCCACACTGCCGCCGCTGTCAGGGTGAGAAATCCGGCCCCAACCAGAACGGGAATCGCGCCGCGTCGGGGCAGCGCGCCGCTGCCCCATGCGATAGCTGCCGCCGCCGCCAGCGCGATGCCTAACGCACCAAGCTCAATCACGAACTGCGCGAGGTTGGGGAGAAAGAGTCCGCCAAACTCCTGCACCAGGCCGAATCCCGTGAAAATGTGCGGCAGCGCGGCGACGCCATGCTGGATGGCAAGAATCGTCAGGCCACTCGCCAATACAGCGGCAAACGCGAGGAGCGAGACGACGGCTCGTTTCGCGCGCGCGTCCGAAGCGAACGCTGTCGCCACGGTGAGTAGCCCGCACACGAACCACACGTCGTGCTTGGTGAGCACGCCGAGGCCGCCGAGCGCCCCGACGGCGGCGGCACCGAGCAGGGTGGGGCGGCGCCACTCGCGCAAAAACACGGCGAGCTGAGTGAAGGCGAACAGCACGGCGACGGGCACGGCGGGGCAATAGGTGCCGGAGACGAGCGGCAGAGAGCCGTGACTCGCATAGGTGGCGCCTAACGCCATCCCGGCAAACGCCACCGGCACGGCGAGCCGCCGCGGCAGGAGTTGTGAAACGACCAGACCGTACACGACGGCGACGAGCGCCGCGATCGATGCCGTCGTGACCCAAATCTGCGTCAGATCGCTGCCGATAAGGCGCGCCGCGCCGCCCACGAGCCACATGCCTAACGGCGGAAACCCCCAAAAAACGTCCTGATACAGGCGCGCGCCGTTGGCGAAGCGATCCACCTCGTACAACCAGCGACCACCATCCCCCCAGTACACGCCGATATAGCCCCACGACGTCGCGGCGTGCAGCAGGAACACCGCCAGCGCCGCAACCATCGCGGGCCACGTCGAGCGGAGAGCCCCGCTGGGATTCGGTTCGCTTGGCGTACTGCTCACGCGCTAGATCAGCGCGCTACCGCAACGGGCCGTGCCGCGGAGCGCGGAGTGCGGGAAGAATTGTTAGGCAGCGTGCGATCGCCATCGACGAACGCACGGAACCAGAGCTCCAGCGACAAAAGGCCCCAGAGCTGACGACCGAACGACACCTCACCGGTGAGCAGCTGCTGGACTCCGTCCATCTGGTAGATCCCTCGCGAACGCGCCCGATCGCTGAGCAAGGTGTCGGCGACGAAATCGCGTATGGGACCACGCAGCCATTCGGAGAGCGGAACGGGAAACCCCATCTTGTCACGACGCTTAATCACCATCTCCGGAAGCATCGGCGCCACGGACTCGCGGAAGATGCGCTTCGAATCGCCACCCTGGAACCGCACCGCAGGCGGCATCGTCGTTACGAGCTCCGCGATGCGATGGTCGAGAATCGGCACACGCGACTCCAGCGATACGCTCATGCTGGTGCGATCTTCGACCTGCAACAACGCCGGCAGGAGCGTCTTGAGATCGAAGTTCGTCATCTTGTTGAAGTAGCTCTTTGTCGACGGATTGTTGAAGATCTGCGAAAAGGCGCCGAACATGCGCTCCTTGCTCGCACCTGACCACGTGTCGCTCGTGAAGAACGAGTCCGCGTCTTCCATCCGACTCACCAGACGGAAGTAACGCGAGTCCATCTCATCGAAGAGCCCGTCTTTGAAGAACGACTGGAGCAAGGGCCGGTACTGACGCAGCATCGCCAGGCTCGGCGCGATCGAATCCCACGTGACGACGTGACGCGCATCGTCGCCTGTCCCGTAGATCGCCCCTCGCAGCGCCTGCTCCAGATACGCCACGAGATAGCGCGCGTACCCGCCGAACAGCTCGTCGCCGCCTTGCCCGCCTAACACCACTTTCACGTGCTCGCGCGCAAGCTTGGAGACGCAGTATTGCGGGAAGAG
The DNA here is from genome assembly GCA_040753195.1 of Gemmatimonadota bacterium. Classification (GTDB taxonomy): domain Bacteria; phylum Gemmatimonadota; class Gemmatimonadetes; order Gemmatimonadales; family Gemmatimonadaceae; genus DASYRX01. The sequence continues at coordinate 7,871 of JBFMFA010000015.1, forward strand.
ACCAGGGCCAGCCGCCGGCTCATCCATCATGTAGATGAGGTTCGGCATGACGTCGACGAATTCCTGTGCCGTGGGCCAGACCTCGTGGTACACCGCGTTCACGCCGTCCGCGACGGCGCGCGCATAACGAGTTTCGTCGTACTGCGGTCCTTCGCGAAAGGCGCCCGTGAACGTCTGAAAACGATGCGGGAACTGCTTCGCCGCGAACGTGACTACCGTCGAGCTATCGAGGCCGCCGGAACAATGCGCGCCGACCGGAACGTCGCTGCGCAGTTGCATGCGGATGGAATCGTTGAGTAGCCAGACCAGCTGTTCGCGGAAGTATTCGTCGGTGTGGTGGAAATCGAGCTCGTATTTGTAGTCCCAGTAGCACACGACGGCCGGCTGCTGGTCGCGACTCGGTCGGAACGTCAGGTAATGTCCCGGCTCGAGCTTCTTGATGTCCTTGAAGAGGGTGCGATCGCCAAGGCAGAACTGGAAAGCGATGTATTCCTCGAGGCCATGCTGATCCGGCTCAGCCGGAGCAAAGCCCGCGTTGATGAGCGCTTTGGGCTCGCTTGCGAACGCGAGCTGCTGACCGTTGATGCAGTAGTAGAAGGGTTTGATGCCGATGCGATCGCGCGCCGCGAACAGGCGGTGCTGACGCGCATCCCAGATCGCGAAGGCGAACATCCCGTTGAGACGCTCGAGGCAACGTTCGCCGAGCTCCTCATACAGGTGCAGGATGACTTCGGTGTCGCTCTGCGTGCGGAACTGATGGTGCCTAACTAGTTCCCGTCGCAGCTCCACGTAGTTGTAGATCTCGCCATTGAAGACGATCCAGATACTACCGTCTTCGTTGGACATTGGCTGGCGGCCCGTTTCCAGGTCGATGATCGCCAGTCGCTTGTGACCTAACGCGACGGGCCCTTCGATCCACTCGCCCTCACCATCTGGACCGCGGTGCTCCAGCGTGTCCATCATCACGCGCAGCCGCGAGGCGTCGGGGGTATGCCCCCGATCGCGCGAAACTATACCAGCAATTCCGCACATGCGCGCTTCAGCTCGATCGTTTCCAGGGGCCGGCCGTCCGCGTCGTACGCCGAACGGCGGCGCTCAATCCCTTTCTGTTTCCACAATTTGCCGAGCTCACCCCACGGCACCGCAAACTTGGCGATGAGCGTGAGATAGCCAAGCGTCGTTAGGCTCGTAACCACCTTGCTCTGGCTCTTCTTCTGGTCGTAGCGCAGCACGAACCCGATCTCGCCGATATTCGCTTGCATCTGCCGGAACTTAATGAGCTTCTCGACTGTCCCGGTGAAGCCCATGCCCTTGAGGTCGATGAAGTTGTTTCCATACAGCGCGATCGCGTCCTGCAGCAGCGCGACGCGGTAGCCACGGAAACCGCTCGTGTACTCCCAGACGCCGCGGATCGGGAAGACTGTCTTCATCAGGAGATTTGCACAGCGTGAGATCGTCTTGCGATACCAGTCGAGACCGATCTGATCGCCGCCGGGCGCATAACGAGAGGCGATCACGACTTCGTACCCCTCGCGCAGTTTCTCCACCATCCTGATGATGTACCGCGGATCGTGCGTATCGTCGCAGTCCATGCGCACCACGATGTCGCTACGCTGACCAACTTCCGCGACATACTCGAAGCCGTCGCGAGCCGTCTCTCCGAGGCCGCGATTGATCTTGTGCGTGATGACGTGAATCGGATACCGCGTGCTCAGATCCCGCAGAATCTCGGCGGTGCGGTCACGGCTTCCATCGTTGACGACGACAATCTCATAGTCCGCATCCAGCTCCTGCATTACGCTGTCGACCTTCTCAGCGAGCGGCTGCAGTGCGTCCTCTTCGTTGTACGCCGGCAACAACACGTAGATCATGCTGACTCCTCAGGCTCGAGTCCCAACGCCGATCTCTATCGACGACCAGCGTTTAGTCTCGTAGCGCAGGTGAAAATACCGCGCCGAACGGAGATCGCGGTGATCGCCGACCGAATCGGGTCCGAAGTAAGTGGCAGAAACCGCCCTTTGGCGGTGGAAAGGTGCGATTTGCCACAGAAGGCGCGGCGCAATATTCATGCGTTTCGCTAGCACTGGCCAAATGCTCAGCGCCGGCTACGTCGCTGTAACTCGTTGTTGTTAAATTACTTACGCCGTGGCTTCGGAGTGCCAGCTCAATGCGACGGCGTGCAAAACCTCTGCGCGATTAGGGCATATCCAAAGCGCGCCGCGTCGCGCATCATTTAGCCTATCGCCCGCCGAGTTGTGCTGCATGGCTGCAACGATACTGGTTGACTCGTCAAGCTGCTGCCACACTCGAAACGCGCCCTTTCGCCGGTCCTAGCATGGGCGTGGTCTGGCCGCTGGCTTGCGCTTCCGCCGCCTAATGCCCGTGCCGGTATTGAAGATCGGTTTGAGTACGTTGCTCGGCGACTCCGTCGTGGAGGCGAAGTATGTCCTTCGCACTCTCACGCGGCTCGCCGGCTGCGCGGTGGATTTTGCCTGGGTTCCTGAGGGAGACAAGCGCGCCATCGACTGGGACCTGTATTACGGCCCGGCCGGCAGCGCGCCGGGTTTGCGCTGCCGGGTGCGTGTCGACGCGCTTCCGGGCCTTGCGCAGATGTGGGCTGCGGAAAGCGAGCCGCAGACATTCAGCGAACAAAACGGGCTTCCATTCATCTCATTCGAGGCGGCGCGCAGTGGCTTGGCGCGACTCTCGAACGAGAGCGTGCACTTCCACAATGACATCGTCCGCTCGTGCTTCTGGCTACTCACAGGCACGCGCGAGCGCAGTTACTCAAAAGACCGCCACGGCAGCGCGACGCTCACCGGAAGCTTCCTCGATCGGCACGGCATGCTCGCTCGGCCGCTCGTTTCGCAATACGCTGCGTTTCTGCGTGCGTTCTTCACGAGATCCGGGTTGGCGCCTCGCGCGCTGCCGTGGACCGGTACAACGTCGGGGGCGTTCGTCTTCAGCCACGACGTCGACTACCCGCAGATGATCCGCTGGATCGAAGCGATTCGCCTAACGGGGACGCAGGGCGTTCGCGGGCTGCGTCGCGTCGGAGGAGTGCTCAGCGGGGCGAACAACTTCTGGAAGTTCGCCGACTGGATCGAGTTCGAACGCGCGTTAGGTGCGCGTGCCGCGTTCTTCTTTTCCGCCCGGCGAGGCTCGTTGTGGCAGTATGCAACAGGAACGCCGGACTGCTTTTACGATGTTCGGTCGGCGGAATTCCGCACACTCTTTCATCAATTGCGCGACGAGGGGTGTGAAATCGGGCTGCACACCTCGTACAACGCGTATCAGAGCACCGATGTCATGGCGGCGGAGCGCGACGTATTGCGTGAGGTGTCCGGGGCCGCGATACACGGCAACCGGCATCATTATTTCAGACTGAATCCGCCGGCGCCTCACGAGACACTGGCGAAGCACGAGGCGCTCGGGTTCACGTACGACAGCTCGCTCGCGTACGCGTATTACGCGGGTTTCCGGCGCGGCGTCTGCCATCCCTTTCACGTCTTTCATCCGGTCGAGCGACGCGAGCTGGGCATTCTGCAGATCCCGGTCGCCTGGATGGACGATCATTTCGACCGTCGCCTAACGATCAATCGTATCACCGATCCGGAGAACTTCGCAGCGGGTCTTCTGGATGTTGTGCGTCAAACGCACGGCGTGGCCGTGGTCGACTACCACGTGCGCGGGATGAACAGCGATTTTTTCCCAAAGTACGGGCCCTGGCTGCGGCGCTTTGCGGAGAAGCACCTCGACTCCACACTCTCGTACCTCACGCCCGACGTCGTGGCCGAGCAGTACGGCCGCTACGAGCGCGACCTGGACGCGCTGTCGCGCGATCAAACCGCTCAGCCTCCCGTCTCCCTCGGCAACGGCACACATGCCCGGGCGGTGGCTGCCGCGGCGCCATCCGCCGTTGGAGCGGCAACAGTCGGTTTGCTGCAGGAGTCGGAATACGCGAAGTGGGACGCCTTCGTCGAAGCGCATCCGCACGCGACGATCTATCACACCATTGCGTGGAAACGCATCAGCGAAGAAAGCCTCGGCCACAAGGGGGTGCATCTGCGTGCACTGAACGCCGGGGGAGATATCGTCGGCGTGCTTCCACTCTTTCAGGTCGATGCCCTTGGCGGTCGCGTGCTTGTCTCTGTGCCACTGCGAGACAAAGGTGGTCCGCTGGCGATCAACCCGGACGTTGCGCAGCAGCTCATCACCGCCGCCGCGGACCTAACGCGAACTCGTCGGGCAAAGCGCGCGGCGATCAAGTTTCCCGTCGCCGGCTTGGAGTCCGCCTTTGCGGCGGCCGGATTCACGGAGGAGAAACACTGGGTCACAACCGTCGTTCCCGTCGCAATGGGCGAGGAAAAGCTGTGGAACGAAGTTTTTCGGTCACCCACACGTCGCGCGGTCAACAAGGCCCGCAACTCCGGCCTGGTCCCACGCTGGAGCGACCGCGAAGCGGATCTCGATCGCTTCTATGACGTCTTTCTGATGACGCGGCGCAAGTTAGGCGTTCCGGCTTATCCGCGGTCGTTCTTTCGCGCGATCTGGCGGCATTTGTCGCCGCGTGGGCTGGTGCGTCTGTTGCTCGTGGAACGGGACGGTGTGACGCATGGGGCTTTGCTCGTCTTTCCCTACAAGCGAGAAGTTGTTTCAGCCTACATGGGTTCGAATCCGGAATCGAAAGACGCGCGCATCAATGATCTGCTCTTCTGGGAAGCGATTCGCTGGTCCGCGGAATCCGGCTTCGAATCGTATTACTTCGGCGCGGACTCACCGTTGCAGGAAGGGTTACTCGCCTACAAGCGGAAGTGGGGTGGCGATCAGTTTACGATTCCTAACTACTTTTATTCGCCCAACGGTTCGGTGCACCAGACAGCGGATAGCAGCAGCCAGAAGTACGCGATGACTCGTAAGGCAATTTCCCTAGCGCCAGTACCGATTTACCGCGCGTTCAGCGCTTGGGCGACGCGCAAACTGTGGTAGAGCACACTCATCGTAACAGGACAGCCATGGCCGAACACGTTCAACACAAGTTCTTCACTGCTCAGCTCATCCTTTGGACCGCGATCTGTTTGGCGGTCGCGTTAGGGCCCATCGCCGTGGGCAAGTCGACGGAGCTACTCCGCCCACTCGTATGGCTCGCCGTCGTGCTGGGATACCGCTGGTTCGAACAACGCGTGTTCACACCACGCGAAATCCACGGGAAGCGGCGCTCTGAGTGGCTCTTCTATTCCATCTGGACGAGCCTTGCGGGCAGCATCGTGCTGCCGCCGCTGGAGTTTGCATTCTTCCCGCGACCGTTGTCTGTACCGTGGATGGTACTCGGCGTCTTCCTCGCGCTCGTCGGTACGTGGCTGCGCTATCAGAGCGTGAAGACGATCGGCAAACACTTCTCGACGCACATCGAAGTGCGGCCGGGCCATGAGCTGGTTGACACCGGCATCATGAGCGTCATCCGGCACCCGGGGTATTCGGGCGTCATGACATTCACGTTAGGCTGCGCGTTGATACTCCAGAGCTTCTGGAGCCTGCTCTTCATCTGCCTGGTGTTCTGGACAACGCAGTTCATCCGCATCGTACACGAAGAAGAGGAACTAGGTGAAAATCTTCCTGGGTACCGCGAATACATGAAGCGAACAAAGCGGCTGATCCCCTTCGTCTTCTAGAACGCGCATGTCGTCGGTGCCCAACGCCATGACGTCGACTGACGCTCCACGCCCCGTGCTCTTCACGCGAGAGCTGCTGCGTTTCTCCGTTGTGTGCGCGATCGCGGCGCTGTTGCCCGTATTCGCTTTGCCGGGAGATCGCGAATGGCTGCGCCCGGTGCTCTGGTTAGGCGCCGTCCTTGTCTATCGCCTGTTGGAGCAGAGCGTCTTCCGGCCGAGCCCGGTCGTTGGCGAGAGGGTAGGGGAGTGGCTCTTTCCGCTGACGTATGTGGGTGTCATCGGGAGCTTCCTCCTGCCGCCACTCGAGTTTGCACTGTGGCCGCGCCCCCTCTCGTGGCCGGTCATGTCCGCGGGTTTCGCGCTCGTGCTCGTTGGGACGTGGCTGCGCTATCGGGCGATCGACGCGTTAGGCGAGCACCTCTCCACCCACGTCGAGATACGCCCGGGTCATAAACTGGTCGACCATGGCCCCTTCCGTTACGTGCGCAACCCGGGGTCCACCGGCGCTCTGCTCTTCATGCTCGGTGCCGCGCTCATTTTGCATGGCTACCTCAGCATCATTTATATAGTGGGCTTCCTTGGCACCGTACTCTTCATACGGATGAACGTCGAGGAACGACATTCTGCGGAGAAGCTCCCCGGCTATCGTGAGTACATGACGCGGACGAAGCGCGTAATTCCATTCATATACTGACCGTCCCGCTGGCGTGAAACCTAACGAGCTGGCGCGGCGGCAGTGGAGATCCAGGCTGGCGTTGCTCGGGCTCGTGTGCGGTTGCACACTACCGCTGCAGGGACAGCGGCCGATCGTCCTGACTCGCGTCACGGTTGTCGACCCGGCGAACGACGCACCGCTCGAGAACGCTGCGATCGTTATTGAAGGAGAGCGCATCACCGCCGTCGGGCCACGACAAACGGTCCGCGTGCCGCGCAATGCGCTCGTCATCGATGCGACCGGAAAGTATGTGATTCCCGGGCTGTGGGACATGCACGCGCACATGGCGCAGCCCATCGCCCCTGGCATCGAACTCACCGACAACGCGGGCTATTTCTTTCCGCTTTTCATCGCGTACGGCGTGACCGGTGTGCGCGACATGGCCGGAGACCTAACGACGCTCCGAACGTGGCGCACGGACATCGACCAGGGGAGTCGCCTGGGGCCACACCTCATCATCACCGGAGAAAAAGTCGGGAATGGGCCTGTGGTTACCGGTGCTCCATTTCCTGTGAAAACGCAGCGCGACATCGAGCGATCGGTCAAGGCGCTCTGGGATTCCGGTGCCGCGTTCGTGAAATTGGGCGACATCGAGCCGCGGCTGGCCGGCACGCTGATGCGCGAGGCGTGGCGCTATGACCTTCGTGTGGTAGGCCATGTCGAGGCGCATCATTCGCTGCGCGATCTGGCGCGGGCCGGCTTGCGCAGCATGGAGCACCTGGACGGCTTGATGCTCGCCACGAACGCGAATGAGGCATCACTCCAGCGCGACCTGGTTCGGAATCGACGGTCTACACTATGGCACAGGCTGCTCGTCAGGCTCGGCGTGCGCGAACCGATCCAGTTCCCCGACGCCGCGCTGGTGAACGGCTACAGTGAGCCGCGCGCGGACTCTCTCTTTGCGTTGTTGCGTGCGACCGGGACCTGGCAGTGCCCCACGTTGCGCTTGTTAGGCGCGCTGTACAGACAACCCGACCCCAACCTGCGGCTGGCTCCCGATTCGCTGTTGCTGCGAGTGCCAGAGTCGCCGTGGAGCGGTTTTGCCAACGCTCCCTTCGATTCGACGCACCCGCTCCGCGTCGTATTTCCGCACTTGAGCAAGCTGGTGGGCCGGATGGCGATGCAACACGTGGGCATTCTCGCAGGGACGGACACGCCCGGCCTCTTCGCGGTCCCGGGGAAGTCATTGCACGAAGAGCTCGGGCTCCTCGTCGCGGCGGGGCTGTCACCCAGAGCCGCGCTGCACGCCGCGACGACAGGGCCAGCCGATTTCCTCGAGGCCCGTGATTCGTTAGGTACAATTCGCGTCGGTGCCTACGCCGACCTTGTCCTCATCGACGCCGATCCGCTGGCCGATATCGCGAACACGCAGCGCATCCGTGCGGTTGTCGCGCGAGGTCGCTATTTCGATCGCGCGGCGCTGGATCGGTTGATCGGCGAAGGCGCCCAGGTCGCCCGCCGGGCGCGCACAGCGGCCATGTGACCATGAGGCCGACGCCTAACGCGCGTCCAGGGCGCGCCATGATCGGCTGGGTCATGCTCCTCCTGCTTGGGCAGGCGGCCGCGCTCACGATGATCCGGGCCGGACGCATCGTCGGCTATCAGCACTACGACTTGTCGCGGCTCGCCGCCGACGGGATCTATGGCGTGGCGACGATGCTTATCGTAATCCAGATCGTGGCTGTGATGTTCGGCGTCGCCATCGCGTTTCGCGGCCCTGCGCCGTGGAATGTTCGCCGGGCACCGGCATGGAAGGCTGCGCTCGC
>JBFMFA010000016.1:0-15759 GCA_040753195.1 Gemmatimonadota bacterium
GGCGGTAACCTGTGGCTCAAGTCGGCGACGACAAGCGCCAACGACGGCGGTGCGGCTGAAGAGATGCAGCTCACGACCGACGGGACGGCGGAGTATGGATACGCGCTGGCGAACATCGGATGCTGCGGCCAGGTCACGAGTGTGCGCAATAAAGCGGAGCTGCGACCTTACATCCTGTGGTCGGCTGACTCGAAGCGGCTGGTGACGCACCGTTTCGACATGCGCGGTGTTAGGCAGATGCACCTGCTCGAGACGAAAAACCCGGGGCCGATCCTGCACTCGTATCGCTATGCGCTCCCTGGCGACTCGGTCATCCCGCGGTCGGAATATCACGTGCTGGACGTCGCAACGCGCAAGCAAATCACGATCAATCAGCCGCCGCAGGATGCCATCAACACCACGTGCTGCTGGTTTGGAACCGACACGGTATGGAAGGATGTGCGCTGGACCACGACTGGTGACGCGCTCTTCTTCACGTACGGCAAGCGTGGGTACAAGGAGCTGGCCCTGGTTACGGCCGATCCCAATAGCGGGGCCACGCGCACGGTGCTCACCGAAACGGGGAAAACGTACGTCGAGACAAACCAGAACTCGGGTGGCATTCCGAACTGGCGGCCGACGTCAAATGGACGCGAGGTGATCTGGTGGTCAGAGCGCGACGGATGGGGGCACCTCTATCTCATCGACGCCGCGACTGGGAACGTGAAGAACCGCATAACGTCGGGCGACTGGCTGGTGAGCGACCTGCTGTGGGTCGATGAGGCGCTGCGCACGGTGTACTTCACCGCTCGTGGCCGAGAACGCGGCGATCCGTACTTTCGATACCTGTATCGGGCCAAGTTCGACGGGACGGGTCTCGAGCGCCTAACGCCGGAAGAGGCGGATCATGAGATTCAGTTCGCGCCCAGCGGCAAATACTTCGTCGACAGCTATTCGCGTCCCGACACCGCGCCGGTGACCGTGATCCGTCGCGCCGACGGCACGACCGTACGCGAGCTACAGCGTGCAGACATCACGCGGCTGCTGGCCTCCGGGTGGACGATGCCAGAGCCGCTGACCCTGAAGGCGCGCGATGGGAGCACGGAGCTGCGCGCGTTGCTTTGGCGACCATCACAGCTGGAACCAAACAAGCGGTATCCCGTCATCGACTACATCTATCCCGGACCTCAGGTCGGCTCCATCGGCTCGCGACAGTTCAGCGCCAATCCGCGCGGCAACGCGCGAGCGCTTGCCGAACTGGGCTTCTTCGTTCTTCAGGTCGATGCGTTAGGCACACCGGGGCGATCCAAGGCGTTCCACGACTTCTACTATGGGAACATGGGCGACAACGGGATCCCGGACCACATCGCCGCGATCAAACAAATCGCTCTCAAGTACCCGCAGGTCGACCTCGATCGCGTCGGGATCTTCGGGCACTCGGGCGGCGGGTTTTCGTCGACGGACGCGATCCTGCGCTATCCGGATTTCTTCAAAGTCGCTGTGTCATCGGCGGGAAACCACGACAACCGCAGCTACGATTATACGTGGGGCGAGAAGTACCACGGCGTGTTGCGGAAGTTGAGCGACACGACGGACTCCTTCGACAGTCAGTCGAACTGGCGGCTCGCCAAGAATCTGAGCGGAAAGCTCTTTTTGATGTACGGCACGCTGGACGACAACGTGCATCCTAACGCGACCTTGCTGTTGGTGGACGAGTTGATCAAGGCGGGGAAGGAATTCGACATGCTGGTGATGCCGAATCGCAACCACGGCTTCGCGAATGAGCCGTACGTGTTGAAGCGGACCTGGGATTATTTCGTGGAGCATTTGTTAGGCAAGGCGCCGCCGGAAGGCTACGTCATCAGGCAACCCACCACGCCATAGCACGCATGGGTTTGAAGGACTGGAGTGCCAAGCGGATATTGGGGATCTGGACCGGTTGGATGTCCGGCCTCCTGCTCGCCCTGTTAGGCGCACTCGTGGTGAATCCCACTGGCGTTACGCTGCGCATGGCAGCCGGGGACGCGCCGGTCGCGGTCCGTATTGGACTCGCGGCCTTGGGACTCGTAGCGATATGCCTGCCACCGGCCATCCTCACCTACGCGTGGTATTTGAAGCGTGTACGCGCGTGGGGCGAAGGATGGCGGGAGGAAGAGGCCCAAACGCTCGCGGATACGTACACACACATGTTGTCCGAAGGGGAGGCGCGGCCGCTGCGTCAGGAGCCGGCGGCCCGCTCTCACGCGCGGCGACCCGATTCACCAACCTCACGTTAGGGATTCCGATGCAGCGTCACGTGCTCGTTCACGCGTTTCTCGCCGGCGCAGTCATCTTCGTCGCGGCTTCCGCGTCAGCGCAGCGGCTGACCGTGGGGGGTGCGTTGCGGCCGTTCGTGAAGGGCGATGCCGCGGTCATGGCGTTGACGAACGTGCGCGTCATCGACGGTACGGGTGCGCCCGCCAGGGAGCTGCAGACGCTTGTGATTCGGGATGGGCGCATCGCGGCGTTAGGCGACGCGGCCAGCATCCAGATCCCGGATGGCGCCGAGCGGATGGATCTGACAGGGAAGTCGGTGATCCCGGGCCTCGTTATGCTGCACGAACACCTCTACTACCCCACTGGTCCGGGGACATACGGACAGCTTGGGCTCAGCTTCTTGCGCCTGTACCTCGCCGGCGGCGTGACGACGATGCGCACGGGCGGCAACATGAACGGCTACGTCGATCTCAACCTCAAACGTGGGATCGACTCCGGCGTCGTTGTTGGACCGGCGATGGACGCGACGGCGCCATACATCAACGGCCCGTTAGGCTTGCGTCAGTTGCGCGCGCTCAAGGGTCCGGACGATGCACGTAAGATGGTCGCATACTGGGCCGACGAAGGCGCGACGTCGTTTAAGGCGTACATGCAGATCACTCGAGCAGAGCTGGGCGCCGCAATCGAAGAGGCCCACAAGCGGGGACTCAAGGTCACCGGCCATCTTTGCTCCGTCACTTTCGCCGAAGCGGCGAAGCTGGGCATCGACAATTTGGAGCACGGCTTTCTCACTGCCAGCGACTTTGCACCGAAGAAGGAACCGGATCGCTGTCCGGCTGGAGCGCGCCAGGGCTTCGACGCGCTGGATCCTAACGGGCAACAGGCGCGCGATCTCATTCGCGAGCTGGTAACGCGCAAAGTCGCCATCACATCGACGCTGACAATCTTCGAGACCACCGTCCCCGGAAGGCCCGTCCCTCCAGGCATCGACGTTCTCGTTCCCCAACTGCGTGAGCAATTCGAGCGTCAGCACGCGGCGATAGCGCGGCAAACCGATACGCAACGTGCTGCTGGATTCGCGAAGGAAATGGCGATGGAGCTCGCGTTCGCGCGTGCCGGAGGTCTACTGGTTGTAGGCACCGATCCGACCGGCTACGGGGGCGTGCTCCCTGGTTTCTCCAATCAGCGCGCTCTGGAACTACTGGTCGAAGCCGGGTTCACGCCGCTCGAAGCCATTTCAATTGGCACGATGAACGGCGCGAAGTACCTGGGCCGCGAATCACAGGTGGGCTCGATCGCTGTCGGCAAGCAAGCAGACCTGGTTGTTGTCGCAGGCAATCCGGCAGCGCGGATCCAGGACGTCCGCAACGTGGAGACGGTCTTCCGGTTAGGCGTCGCGTTCGATCCGAAGAAGCTGATCGAGTCGGTGAGAGGGAGCGTGGGGCTGTACTGAGGTCTAAGGTCTAAGGTCTAAGCGGGCGGATCCGACGATCAGTCCCGCGCGTAGCTATTGCAGGTAAAGTCAGCTTAGACGGGAACTTCGCCCCCTCGTGGCGCACTATTACCGGGCAGCTCACCTCAGCCAGCCATGATCATCAAATCGAAATCTTCGGCGGACCTTCCGAGTTCTGAGATTACGCCTGAGTCGGTGTATGTGAACCGGCGGCAGTTCATCAAGGAAGCCGGGCTGATCGGCGCCGCAACAGCGGGCATGGTCGCCTTTCCGGAGCGCGCCAGAGCGCAGGGCCAGGGGCACGACCTCAAAGCCGAGCTGACGTCGTACGAGGATGCGACGAGCTACAACAACTTCTACGAGTTCGGCACTGACAAAGAAGACCCGAAGGCGAACGCGCAGAACTTCAAAACGAAACCGTGGACGGTGAAGGTCGACGGGTTGGTGAACAAGCCGGCGAACTACCAGTTGGAGGACTTCGTCAAGCCGCACACGCTGCAGGAGCGGATCTATCGCCACCGTTGCGTGGAAGCGTGGTCGATGGTGATTCCATGGCTCGGCTTCCCGATGGCGGATCTGATCAAGCGTGTGGAGCCGCAGGGATCGGCGAAGTACATCGAGTTCACGACGCTAATGGATCCGAAGCAGATGCCCGGGCAGCGTATCCCGATTCTCGAGTGGCCGTATGTCGAAGGGCTGCGCCTGGACGAAGCGATGCATCCACTGACGCTGTTCGTCGTGGGTATTTACGGCAAGACGCTGCCTAACCAGAATGGCGCGCCGTTACGGCACGTGGTGCCGTGGAAATACGGATTCAAGGGATGCAAGTCGATCGTGCGGATCCGTTTTACCGACAAAGAGCCGCGCACGGCATGGAATGTGGCGACGCCTCACGAGTACGGGTTTTACGCGAATGTGAATCCCACCGTCGATCATCCGCGATGGAGTCAGGCGCGCGAGCGGGTTGTGGGGAAGATCCGACGTCGAGAGACGGAGATGTTCAACGGGTACGCGGATCAGGTGCAGAGCCTGTACGCGGGCATGGATCTGACGAAGTTCTACTAGGCTCCGGACGGCGCGATGCGCGGTGTAGGCGCCGAGAGCGCGGGGTCAGGCGTGTCTCGTACTGATGTAGATCAAGAGACCAGATCACGGGGGGCCCCCCCCGAGCCTCAAGCTACGATCGAAACGCGACCTCGAAATAACCGAAAAGCTGCAACCCACATTAAAGAACCGCGCTGGCTGCACGGCGCCGTTATCGCGGCGTCGTTCATCCCGTTTATCTGGGCTGGCCTCGCCCTCGCTTCAGATGTCTTCCGCGGAACCAACTACCTCACCGCCGAGCCGGTCACCGAAATCGAACACTTCACGGGGAAGTGGACACTACGCTTCCTCGCCCTTACTCTCGCCATCACACCGGCAGTCGCAATCACGCGTCTCGGCTGGTTGATCAAATATCGCCGCACCTTCGGACTCTTCGCGTTCCTATACGCGTGTACACACTTCGCGCTCTACCTGACGCTCGACCTCGAACTGTACTTCTCCGAGATCTGGGAAGACATCACGGAGCGCCCGTATATCACGATCGGATTCACTGCGCTGATGCTGCTGGTCCCGCTTGCGCTCACGTCCACCAAAGCTTCCATTCGACGACTTGGCGGCAAACGCTGGAACGCGCTGCATCGCTTGATCTATGTGACATCCGTGCTGGGAGTTGTGCACTTCTGGATGTCGGTCAAGCGCGACCTCACGTCACCGATTCTCTTCTCGCTCCTTTTCGCCACGCTGCTCGGCTGGCGCGTCTGGCAGGCGTTGCGGGCGCGTGCCTAACGCTCACCGCTTGCGCTGACTCCACGGCAAGCAGCGTCGCACCCGCAGTTCCTGAAACCGACCTGTCCGCGGGTTCGGCAACTGTATTCGACGTCAGCGGCCGCGCGTTCGAACAGCCCATCGCAACGCTAAGCGCAGACCGCCTCGCGCGTCACGAGCTGGGGGACTCGCTCTTCAGCCTGGGTTTTCTCGATGCCGCGACAGGACCGAGCGGCACGCCTAACGTAGGATTGGGGCCTCTTTTCAACAACACGTCCTGCTTCGCGTGTCACGAGCAGAATGGACGTGGGCAGCCACCGCTGGCGCCGCGCGCCTTTCGCGGCATGCTCTTTCGCATCAGCATGCCCCCGATTTTTGCGGACTCTGCACCGCGACCGGTGCCAGCCTACGGGGGCCAGCTGCAGAATCGCGCCATCGTCGGGCAGACACCAGAAGGAACGGTGGAAATCACGCATGAACGGTTGACCGGCACATTTGCGGATGGGAGCAGCTTCGAGCTGCAGCGCCCCGTCTACCAATTGGTGTCCACGTACGTCCCGTTTCCGCCTAACGCGCAGATGTCGCCGCGCATCGCCTCACAGATCGTTGGCCTCGGCCTCCTGGAATCTGTGAGCGAGGCCGAGATCCTGGCGCGCGCTGACGAAAATGACCGCAACGGAGATGGCATCTCCGGGAAGGCAAATGTGGTGAGCGGCGGAATTACCGGCGCGCCCCGGCTTGGTCGCTTCGGACACAAAGCCAACACCGCATCGCTGCTGGTTCAGACGGCGACGGCCTACAACGAGGACGTGGGCATCACATCCCCGCTGCTGCCGACGGAAAATTGCGCGCTGCAACACCCCATCTGCGGCCCTCACAATCCGGACATATCGCGCCAGCACGTCGACGACGTGACGTTCTACACACGCACGCTCGCAGTTCCGGCGCGCCGGAACGTGCGTGATCCGGAGGTTCGCCACGGGGCGACGCTGTTTTTACAGGCGCGATGCAGCGCGTGTCACACGCCGACGCTGCGAACGAGCGCCAACGCCGTGGAACCCGAGCTGTCGAACCTAACGATTCACCCGTACAGCGATCTCCTACTGCATGACATGGGACCGGCGCTGGCTGACAATCGGCCGGATTTCCGGGCGAACGGGAGTGAATGGCGCACGCCGCCACTCTGGGGTATCGGCCTGTCGTCGTTCGTGACCGGGCACACGCGCTTCCTCCACGACGGGCGAGCCCGTACGCTGGAGGAAGCGATCCTATGGCACGGCGGCGAGGCAACAGCCGCGCGCGAGTTCTACACGCGCCTAACGAAGGCTGAGCGCGACGCGCTGCTGCGCTTTTTGAGCTCGCTGTAGCTACTGCGGAGAGCCGGCCGCAAAGACCTTCTGCGCTACACGTTCCAACACCGCGGGCATATCTACCCCGTCGAACCAGCGTACCGTGCGCTTGAAGCCATTCGCACGCACGAGGATATGATGGTCGCGCCGATCGCAGCAGATATTGTCCGGGACGTACTCACGATTGAGCGACGCGAACTCGGCGCTCGCTGCATCCCGGAAGAGCGCATCGACTTCGCCAGCGGTGAGTGTGCGGATGACCACCCCCGGGAACACACAATCCTTTCTCAGGATTTCACACAATTCGGTTGCCCCGGCACTGACAACACCCGTCGCGCTGTCGACGGTGTGCGCGAAGCGCAGAGCCGCGATGCCACCCTCACCGTAGTATTCGATCTTCGCCGGACCCGGATCGGGCTCCAGGAGATTGATGCTCGCCGCGCACGCGGCTGAAGACGCGATAGCAAGGAAACCTGCAAAAGCCTTGAACGACATGTGCCCCCGAGCCTGGTTGCTGAGCGACGCTGATCACATCACAGGCCAATCATCGTCGACATGAGTTATCGTCGTAGCGTGTTGCCACGCAGCGAATACGACACGCTGGTTGTCACCGCCCCCGGACTCGAGGAGATAACTCGCCGCGAACTCCTTGCGCTGGGCGCAGTTGCGGCAGGGCCACTCGAACGCGGCGCGATACCGCTGCGCGCCTCGTTGCGGACCCTCTACGCATTGAATTTGAACCTGCGTACGGCGAGCCGCATAACGGTGCTCGGCGCGACCTTTCACGCACGCAGCTTCGCCGAACTGGAACGTCGTGCGAAGAGCGTGCCGTGGAGCGAGTGGCTCGCGGACGGTACCCGCGTGCAACTGCGCGTCGCGAGCCGCAAATCCAAGCTGTATCACACCGACGCGGTTGCCGAGCGCATCGCAGGGGCCATCACGGCGCGCAGCCGCGCGACCGTCACCGCATCCTCGCCTGACGATGACGTCCGTGAGCAGCTCGTACTCGTTAGGTTGCTGCGCGACGAATGCACGATTCGCTTCGACTCCTCAGGCGACCACTTGCACCGCCGCGGTTATCGTCAGGCGGTCGCCAAAGCGCCGCTGCGCGAAACGCTCGCCGCCGCCATGCTGCTCGGCGCACGCTGGGATCCCGCCACGCCGCTCATCGATCCGTTTTGCGGCTCGGGCACTATCCCCATCGAAGCAGCGCTCCTTGCGGGCAACATCGCCCCCGGCGCGCAGCGTGACTTTGGCTTCATGCGCTGGCCGAACTTCAACAGAAAAACCTGGCGTGAAGTGCTCGCTCAGGCGGAGGCGCGCGAACGCGCACCAGTCGCCGAGACGATTTTCGGATTCGATCGAGACAAAGGAGCCATCGAAGCTGCCAGCGCGAACGCCCAACGGGCCCGGATCGGCAACCACGTTCACTTCAATTGTCAGTCCCTCTCTGCTCTGGAGCCGCCGGAACAGTCGGGGTGGATCGTCACCAACCCGCCCTATGGGGTCCGCATTGGAGAGGGCAGCGACTTACGGGACCTCTACGCAACGCTCGGGCGTCTGGCGCGCGAACGTCTGGCCGCGTGGCATGTCGCTCTCCTCGGCGCGGACGCGAAACTTCTCGGCCACGTCGGCGCTCGGCTGGAAGAGATCTTTCGTACGACAAACGGGGGACTCGATGTGCGCCTCGTCATGCGTGTACCTTTGGAGCAGCGCAGCGGCCGCAGGCGCAGGGCCGCCGGAAGCTCGTTAGGCATCACCGAAGGGTCCCCCGAATGACTTACAGCGCGCCACGACGACCCATCTCGGGTGAGCAAGCCGCACCCAATCGCGTCTCGATCCCTCAGTGGACGCAAGAGATGGAGTTTGTGCACGCGTTGACGAGGAAGCTCGCCGGGCTGCACGACACCAAAGCGCTGCTCACAGAATTGTGCGAAAGCGTGCTGCTCCTCGCACACGCAGACGGTGCCGGAGTTGTCAGCGCGCACGATGCTGCAATCTGCGTCGAGGCCGTGGCAGGTTCTGGAACGATGCGTGTCGGGTCGACCTACCCAATCACCGGCTCACTCGCGCAGAACGCCATGAATTCACGTCGACTGGTCGTCGAACGCGATTATGCGAGCCGATCGACCGCAGCGGCCCTCGAGACACACGGCGGCCCTATAGGGGAGATGCTCGCGGCCCCACTCGTCGCCGAGAAGAACGAAGTGATCGGAGTGCTCCTCGCCTGGCGCGCGCGAGCGGCGGGGAGCTTCATCCCGGCCGATATCGATCGAGTGCAACTGTTTGCTGACTTCGCGTCTGTCGTACTCGACAAGTCGCAGCTGGCCGAACGAGCACAGGCGGCGAACTTGGCGAAGAGCGCCTTCATGGCCACTCTCTCGCACGAGTTGCGGACCCCGGTGGCCGCGCTGGTTGGCTACGGAGAACTTCTCTCGGACGACGTTGCCGGCGCCCTCAACCCGGCGCAGCGCGATCTCGTCGACCGCATGCGGAGCGTCACCGACCACCTTTCGGCCATCATCGATCAACTGCTCAGTTTCTCGGCGATCGAAGGAGGGCGTGAAGTGGTCAGGCCTAGCACGATCGGTGTCGGCGACCTGCTCGCAGCCATCGCCATCGCCATCGACCCGCTTGCGCGTCGGAAGGGCCTGCAAGTCGTGCTGGATCTGTCGGCGTCACCAAGCGCGATCGAGTCTGACTTCGATAAGGTGCGCCGGATTCTGGTGAGCCTGGCGGAGAACGCGGTGAAGTTCACCGAAAGCGGGAAGATCACACTCGCAGCGACCGAAGAGTCGGATATGACCCGCTTCGACGTGCGCGACACGGGTCCGGGGATTCCACGAGAGGCGCACCGTCGCATCTTCGAGCCTTTTGCTCAGCTGGAGCTTGGACTGACGCGGCGGCACGGCGGCACCGGGCTCGGCCTCTTCATCGCACAGCGACTGGCCGGGCTGTTGGGTGGCTGCGTGCAGCTGACTTCGGAACTAGGGCAGGGTTCGACGTTTTCTCTTCTTATACCGACGCGCCTCGTAGCCGATTAGCGGAAGGAGCCATCGTAGCTGAGGGGTGTGCCAGAATTAAATTCCGCCCCATGAGCAACGCCCCGCGTCCAAGCATATCAAGCGTCTTCAACGAGGCGTATATCGCCGAGTTGTTCGAGAGCTTCCAGCGTGATCCACAGTCGGTCGATGAGTCGTGGCGGCAGCTTTTCCGGCTTGCCCAGTCACTGGGCGCTGGAATGGTTCCACACGCGGTGGGTGGGGGGGCGCAACGCGAGACGGTGGCAGCGGAGCCGGCGTATCTACGCAAGGTAGCGGGAGCGGCGGCACTGATCGATGCCATTCGGCACTACGGTCATCTCGCGGCGCCGATCGATCCGTTAGGCACGCAGCCGCCTGGCGCTGCCGAGCTGACGCCCGAGTTCCACGGGATCACCGAGCAGGACCTCTCTCTCGTTCCGGCTATCGCGTTAGGCTTCGACCTCGGCAGCGCGGCCGATGTCGCTTCGCGCCTGCGCCAGATCTACTCCTCCACGATCGGCTACGAATTCATGCATCTGGAGGAAGAGTCGGAACGCGCCTGGTTTCGCCAGGTGATCGAGCACGAGGAGATTGCGCGGTACCTAACGAACGACGAGAAGCGCGCGATGCTGCACCGTTTGACCGAAGTGGATGGTCTGGAGCGCTTCATCGCGCGGGCCTACGTGAACGTGAAGCGCTTTTCGATCGAGGGGAACGACCTCCTCGTGCCGATGCTCGACTGTCTCGTGGAGGAATCGGCCAGGCGCAGCGCGCGTCAGGTCGTGATCGGCATGGCGCATCGCGGCCGCATCAACGTGCTCGCTCATGTCATGCACAAACCGCTGGCGCGGATCTTCGACGAGTTTGATGGCCGACATGCCGATGTCGGGGAAAGTGAAACCGGCGACGTGAAGTACCATCTCGGTTTCGAGACGGAAGTGGACGTAGGCGGATCGCGCGTGGCGATCGAGGTGCTCCCGAACCCGAGTCACCTGGAGATCATCGATCCGGTGCTGCTCGGCGTTGCGCGCGCGCGGCAGCGGCTGCTGGCGTTAGGTGCCACGCGCGACGAAGCTGCCGTCGTCCCGGTCCTCGTGCATGGCGACGCGTCGTTCCCGGGCGAGGGTGTGGTCGCTGAAACGTTCAATCTCTCACAGCTCAACGGCTTTCGTGTCGGCGGCGCGATTCACATCATCGTAAACAACCAAGTCGGCTTCACGACGGATCCGAGCCAGGGGCGCTCGACGTACTACGCGAGCGATCTTGCGAAGGGTTTTGAGGTGCCGATCGTCCACGTGAACGCGGACGATCCCGAAGCGTGTATCGCGGCGATGCGACTGGGCGTTGCCTACCGCACCAAGTTCGGAAAGGACTTCCTGATCGATCTCGTGGGATACCGTCGCTTCGGTCATAACGAGGGAGATGAACCGTCGTTCACGCAGCCATCGCTGTACGCCACGATTCGCAAGCATGCCACCGTGCGACAACTGTGGGCGGAACGGCTGACGCGCGAAGGATTGATGACGGGCGAAGAGGTGGCCGCCGCCGACCGTGCGGTCGCCAATCGTCTGAGCGAGATCCACGACGACAAAACTCGCGGCCACGAACCCGACCTGGAGCCCTCCACGGGCGAGTACGGGGCGATCGTGCGCAGCGCCGACACCACGGTGCGCGCCGAACAGTTGGTGGCGCTGAACGAGCGTTTGCTGGCGTGGCCGGCGACGTTCCACGTGCATCCGCGCCTCGCGAAGCAGCTGGAGCGTCGTCGTGATGCGTTAGGTGAGGCCGGAGGCATCGACTGGGCGCACGCGGAAGCCCTGGCCTTCGCCAGCCTGGTCGCGGAGGGAACGCACGTCCGGCTCACGGGCCAGGACAGCGAACGCGGCACGTTCTCACACCGCCACGCAGTGCTGCACGACACGGAGAACGGCAGCAAATTCACGCCACTGCAACACCTGCCTAACGTGGCAGGTTCGTTCGAGGTCCATAATTCGCCACTGTCCGAGATGTCCGTGCTGGGTTTCGAATACGGATACAGCACGGCCGATGACAAAGCACTCGTGCTGTGGGAAGCGCAGTTCGGCGACTTCGTCAACACCGCGCAGCCGGTGATCGACCAGTTCATCGCGGCAGATCGGGCGAAGTGGGGCCAGGATTCCTCCGTCGTACTCCTCCTGCCGCACGGCTACGAGGGGCAAGGGCCGGAGCACTCCAGCGCTCGACTCGAACGTTTCCTGCAGCTCTGTGCCGAAGGGAACCTGCGAGTGGCGTATCCAACCACGCCAGCGCAGTACTTCCATATCCTGCGGCGCCAAGCCAAACTGCCTAACAAGCGCCCGCTGATCCTCATGCAGCCGAAGTCGATGCTGCGGCTGGCTCAGGCGGCCTCACGCCTCGACGAGCTCGCGACCGGCCGCTTCGCCCCAGTCCTCGACGATCCGTCAGTGCAGCGACGCGAGGAGATCTCGCGGCTCATCCTCTGCACCGGCAAGATGTACTACGACCTGAGCATCGCCGACCGGCCAAGCCACGTCGCGATCGTCAGAGTGGAAGAGCTGTATCCGTGGCCGCACGAGGACGTCTCCGCCGCCATCGACCGCTACCCCAACGTCAACGAGATCGTGTGGGCGCAGGAAGAACCGAAGAACATGGGGGCGTGGACCTACGCGGCGCCGCGTCTGCGCGCAGCGGTCGGAAACACACTCTCCATCCGCTACATCGGCCGTCCCGAGCGAGCGAGTACGGCGGAGGGGTTTGCGAACTCGCACCAGGTGGAGCAGGCGCGCATCGTGACCGACGCGTTCGCCACGCCACGCGCCGTCGTGCGTTCATAGCACCGCATGCATCGCACGCTCGCTGCGCTGGCGCTCACGGTACTCGCACGTGCGGCCCTCGCGCAGTCGAGCGACCTCGGCGCCGAGTCGTTAGGTTCGCTGCTGCAGAATCTGGGCGTTTCGACCCGGGTTCTGATGATCGGCGCGCATCCGGACGATGAGGACACACAGCTCATCGCCTGGCTGGCGCGCGGGCGCGGTGTGGAAACGGCGTATCTCTCGCTGACACGCGGCGAAGGCGGGCAGAACATCATCGGTGGAGAGTTGGGAGACGCGTTAGGCATCCTCCGAACGGAGGAGCTACTCGCCGCGCGCCGCATCGACGGCGCACAACAATACTTCACGCGCGCATTCGACTTCGGGTACTCCAAGACGGCGGTCGAGACATTCACGCGCTGGCCGCGCGACGAGCTGCTGAGTCAGGTCGTGACGATCGTGCGCCTGTTCAAACCGCACGTCATCGTGAGTGTCTTCAGCGGTACACCGCGCGATGGGCACGGGCACCACCAGGTGGCCGGCATCATGGCGCGCGAGGCGTATGACGCCGCGGCTGACACAACGCGCGTCCCCCGCGGCGCCACATACGGTCTGGCGCCATGGACGGCGCTCAAGTTCTACCGTGGGACGTTCTTCAATCAGGATTCGGCGACGTTGCGCTTCAACGTGGGCGAGTTCTCTCCGCTGTTAGGCAAGTCCTATGCGGAGCTCGCCGCGGTTAGCCGCTCGCAACATCGATCTCAGGCCTTTGGCACGCTTCCGCGTCGTGGCGTGCGCTGGTTCGGCGTGCGCCTGGAACACTTTCGCGCCGCGGCGGCATCGGGTGCAAACGAGCGCACACTGTTCGACGGCATGGACTCTTCGTGGACGCGGTTTCGTGGTCTGCTTCCGAACGCGGAACACGACGCCGAGTTGATGTCGTTGGGCGGGCAATTCCAGTCGCTCAGGAGCGGCTTCGACTTGATGAACCCGTCGCGCTCGGTCCCTGCGTTGGCGACGCTGCTCAGAACGCTCGAGCGCCTGCGCGACGCCTCGTACAACGCCTTTGCTCCGCGCGTCAGTTCCCAAATGACGGAGCCGGAGGCGGATCTCGTCGCGGCGCTGGCAACGGCCCGAGAGCGCACGAGTCGCGTTATGCAGCTTGCCGCGGGCATCGCCATTGAGGCGACAGTTGCGCGAGAAGTGTTCGCGACGACGGAGCGCGCCCGGGTCGCCGTTACGATCTACAACCGCGGACGCGATACAGTGCGCGTCATCGAACGCGCCTGGGACTATGGAGGGATGCAGCGTGTCTCGGCGGGGGTTCCGGCGCCAGCTCCGATCCTGCCGGACAGCGCGAACATGGATTCGGTGATGTTCATGCTCCCCTATGTCACAGTTCCGTGGTGGATGGCCGGCGGTCGCAACGGAGCGATGTACGAGTCACGCGGTGTCCCCGGTGCTGAAGCGACGCGCGAAGTTGCGGCGACGCTCGTGCTCAGCCTGGAGGTGGCGGGCGCACGCTTTGTGGTGCGATCTCCGGTTGTCAATCGTTATGCGGACCAGGTCAAGGGCGAAATTAATCGACCGCTCGCGCTGACTCCCGCTGTCGTGATTCGCGTTGGGCGCACCATCGAATACGTCCGAGCGAACACACCCATCGATCGCGTGGTGCTGGTGACGGTCAGTTCCTCGTTAGGGTCACCTCAGACGGTCAAGGTGGCGCTGCATCCGCCACCTGGGCTCACGCCGGATTCTGCCGTGCGCGAGGTACAACTCTCCGGCGCCGGGAGCACGGAAACCGTCCCCTTCCGCCTGCGCGGTCGTCTCCCCAGCGGCCGCCATGAGCTGAGCGCAACCGCCACGGTGGGTGAAGAGGTTTTTCAGACGGGATACATCCTCGTCGACTACGATCACATCCGTCCGCGGCGCATGTACGTCGCTCCCAAGACAGCGATGCAGTCTGTTGATGTCACGGTTCCCGCCAGTTTGAATGTGGCCTACGTGCCCGGCGTGGCCGATCACGGCGCAGCCGCTCTTGAACAGTTAGGCATTCCGGTCACGATCATCGAGCCGGCCGATCTGCGAACCGCTGATCTGCGGCGCTTCACAACGCTTGTCGTCGGCCCGAGGGCGTATGACGCGTCTCCCGAACTACGCGCCTCGCGGGATTTGGTGCTCGACTTCGCTCGACGCGGCGGCACGGTCGTGGTGCAATACGGCCAGTATGAGATGCTGGAGCCGGGCATGATGCCGTACGCGATGAACCTCACCCGGCCAGCCGACCGTGTGACCGACGAAACGGCGCCGGTGCGCATTGTTGCACCCATGGCATCGATTCTGCGCTCGCCTAACGTCATCCGTCAAAGCGACTTCAGCGACTGGGTGCAGGAACGATCGCTGTATATGCCCCGCACGTTCGACTCGCGTTACAGCGCAATGCTGGAGATGAACGATCCGGAGGAAAGGCCGAATCGTGGCGCTATCCTAACGACACCGATCGGACGAGGAATGTACGTGTACACGACGTTGTCGCTCTTCCGGCAGCTGCCGAGCGGCGTTCCTGGCGCGGCGCGTTTGTTGGTGAATCTCATCAGCGCCAAACCCACCCGCACGTCGGTGCAGTGAGTCGCGCGCGCGTCGTCGTCGTCGGCGGAGGATTCGGTGGAGCGGCGGCCGCAAAGCGACTGAAGTATGCGCCAGTCGATGTGGTCGTTATCGACCGGACCAACCACTACGTCTTTCAGCCGCTGCTCTACCAA
The DNA here is from genome assembly GCA_040753195.1 of Gemmatimonadota bacterium. Classification (GTDB taxonomy): domain Bacteria; phylum Gemmatimonadota; class Gemmatimonadetes; order Gemmatimonadales; family Gemmatimonadaceae; genus DASYRX01. Next base: position 15,442 of record JBFMFA010000016.1, read on the forward strand.
GTAGCGACGGGCGCGCTCGCGCCGAGTGATATCGCGGTGCCGATCCGCTGGCTGCTGCGCTCGCAGCGCAACACGCGTGTCGTGCTGGCGGACGTCACGGGCATTGACGTGGAGAAGCGCGAGGTACGGCTCGATGGCGGAGCCGCGGTGGAGTCCTACGACTTTCTCATTCTCGCGGCAGGCGCTCGGCATTCGTATTTCTCGCATAACGAGTGGGAGGAGCGAGCTCCGGGCCTCAAAACGATGGAGGACGCGCTGATCATACGCGAACGCTTTTTGTTAGCGTTCGAGGAAGCGGAGCGCGCAACTGATGAAGCC
>JBFMFA010000017.1:0-15350 GCA_040753195.1 Gemmatimonadota bacterium
CAAGCCGGTGGGCGTATTCCGCACCCATGCGCACGCGCCACGCGTCCTCATCGCGAATGCCAATCTCGTGCCGCGCTTCGCCACGTGGGAGATCTTCCGCGAGCTCGAACGACTCGGCCTAACGATGTATGGACAGATGACCGCAGGGTCGTGGATTTATATCGGATCGCAAGGGATCGTCCAGGGAACGTACGAGACGTTCGGGGCACTGGCGCGCAAGCACTTTGGCGGAAGCCTAACGGGGAAGATCGTCGTCACGGCGGGCCTCGGCGGCATGGGTGGTGCGCAACCGTTGGCGGCAACGATGGCCGGCGGCGTCTTGCTCGGTATCGAAGTCGATGAAGCGCGCATCGACAAACGGCTCGCGACCCGGTACCTGGATCGCAAGACGTCAAGCCTGGACGAGGCGCTCGCCTGGACGCGCGAGGCAGCGGCGCGGAATGAACCGCTGTCGATCGGCTTGCTGGGGAACGCGGCGGACGTGATTCCGGAACTAGTTAGGCGCGGTGTGACGCCCGACGTACTGACCGACCAGACGTCGGCGCACGACATGCTGAATGGCTATGTCCCGAACGGAATGACGCTGGCCGAGGCAGCCGCGCTGAGAGTCAGTGATCCCGCCGAATTTGTCCGGCGGTCGACGGCCTCTGCGGTGCTACACGTTCGCGCGATGTTGGAGCTGCAGCGGCGCGGCGCGGTGACGTTCGACTACGGCAACAACATCCGCACCGTCGCGTTCGATGCCGGTGTGAAGGATGCCTTTGCGTTTCCGGGATTTGTCCCGGCCTACATCAGGCCGCTGTTCTGTGAGGGGAAAGGTCCGTTCCGCTGGGTTGCGCTGTCGGGGGACCCTAACGACATCCGCCGAACGGACGACCTCATACTCGACTTGTTTCCGGAAGACGCGCACCTGCGACGCTGGATTACGATGGCACGCGAGAAGATCGCGGTGCAGGGGCTCCCGGCGCGCATCTGCTGGCTCGGCCAGGGACAGCGGGCGCGCTTTGGCGTCGCGCTCAATGACCTCGTCGCGAAGGGTGAGATCAGCGCGCCGATCGTCATCGGTCGTGACCACCTGGACACCGGAAGCGTGGCTTCGCCGTTCCGGGAGACCGAAGGGATGAAAGATGGAAGCGACGCCATCGCTGACTGGGCGGTGCTCAACGCGATGCTGAACGTCGCGAGCGGTGCGTCGTGGGTGTCGTTCCATCATGGCGGCGGCGTGGGCATCGGCAATTCGCTTCACGCCGGTCAGGTCATCGTGGCCGACGGCACGCCGGAGATGCGCGTTAGGCTCGAGCGGGTGCTGACCAACGATCCGGGCATTGGCGTCGCGAGGCATGCAGATGCAGGGTACCACGAGGCGATTGCCACCGCTGAGCGAGAGGGGATCGTCATACCGATGGGGTCACGGGTCAAAGGTCACGGGTCAAGGCAGGAGTGACACAGGTTCGCCGTGACCCCTTGGCCCCTGACCCCTGACCCGTAGTTCATGCTCTCCCCGCGCTACAGTCTCTACCACCTGCCGCTTTTCCTCGCGAAGTACGCGTATCTAGCTGTTAGGCGGAGACCGCTCGCGGTGCATTTCGAAGTCACGATGCGCTGCAACGCGCGCTGCGGCTTCTGTGACTATTGGAAGACGCCGAGCGATGCGCGGCAGGACGAGGTGCGGTCGTTCGCGGACGCCGCGCGCTATTTCAGACCGATGTTCGCGACGTTCACGGGTGGCGAGCCGACGCTCAGGAAGGACCTCGAGGATCTCGTCGCCGCGGTGCGCCAGAATGTGCGCCTGTGTTACATCACGTTGCTGTCGCACGGCGGTACGATGACCGTCGAGCGTGCGCGGACGCTCTGGGCGGCGGGGATCGACCAGTTCAATTTCTCGCTCGACTACCTCGACGAACGACATGACACCGCACGGGGAATTCCGGGGCTGAGTGCAAAGATCTTCCGCACCGTAACGGCCATGCGTGACGCGCAGCTCGGCGCCGTCCGCTTCAATACGGTGATTCGGCGGGACAATCTGGATCAGATCCTGCCTATCGTGCATCGCGCAGAGTCGTTAGGCTGTGGCGTGAACCTGTCGCTGTACACGGATTTCAAGAATGGCAACCGCGACCTGCTACTGGATCAGTCCCATGTGCGCGATCTGGAGCGCATCGCGACCGATTTGATCCGCTTCAAGCGCAAGCGTCGCGGTGTGATCAGCAACTCGGACCACTACCTGGAACAGATCCCGCGCTACGTGCGCGGTGAGATGACCGAGCCGTGCCGATCGGGGATACGCACACTGCACCTGGATCCGACGGGTCACGTGAAGCGCTGTCCGGACTATGCGCCGGACTTCCATTGGCGCGAGTTCAAGCCCTACCAGCCGATCAACTGCAGCTCCTGCTTCTATGCATGCCGCGGCGAAGCGCAAGCACCATTGCGCCTCTCGCGCGTGCGCGACATGATCGCCTAAGCTCGCAACGGTGGAATGACCGCATGAAGAAACAGTTCGCGATCGGAGTGCTGGGACTGATCCTGTTCGAGATCGCGAACGTGTATTTCATCATGCCGCTGCCAGGAAGCCAGCGGATGCGCAGCATCGAAGTCGCGTACTGGCTGCACTCGTACCGCTGGTGGCTGCGCCTTGCCTTTTGCGCACTGATTGTGTTGGGCGCGCCCGCGGCATGGCGGGTTCCCGGGTGGCGCAAAGCGCTTGTGCCGTTCGCGCTCATCGTCGCCCTCGGCGTCAGCTACATGACGAACTTTCGCATGGAGGCCGATCAGATCTTCTTGCCTCCTCAAACGCTCGTTATGCAACCTGCTGAGCGCAACGCGGTTGCCTTGGATCGACTCGTTGTTGGAATCGCGTTGAATGGAGACGCGCGCGCGTATCCGCTGCAGTTCATCGGGTATCACCATCAGGTGCGCGACACCGTCGGCGGGCAGCAGGTGCTCGTGACATACTGCACCGTCTGTCGCACTGGCCGCGTCTACACCCCGTTAGTGAACGGGAAGCCGGAATCGTTTCGACTGGTCGGAATGGATCACTTCAACGCGATGCTGGAAGATGAAACAACCGGTAGCTGGTGGCGCCAGGCGAACGGCGAGGCCGTGGTCGGCGAGCTCAAAGGGATGACGCTGGAAGAGGTTCCCAGCGTACAGGTCACACTCGCGCAGTGGCTTGCGTTGCATCCGGCGAGCCTCGTTATGCAGGCCGACGAGGCGTTTATCGACGCCTATGCGGCCGACTACGCATTCGAGCGCGGAACAAGCCGAGGTGCGCTCACCGGAACAGACACGCTTTCATGGCGCGACAAGTCCTGGGTCGTTGGACTTACAGTGAACGGAGAGAGCAGAGCGTACGACTGGAATCGCCTGTTACGGGAGCATGTGATCCACGATGAGTTAGGCGGTGCGCCAATCGTGCTGGTCCTCGCTGGCGATAACACGAGCTTCTTCGCCTTCGAGCGGCCAAATGCGACCTCACGGTTTGCGTTGAGCCACGATTCCCTGGTGACGGCCACGGGGGCATACGACCTGACCGGTCGCGGTGCCACCAACGAGCTGCGACGCCTTCGCGCCAGCCAGGAGTTCTGGCATAGTTGGCGGACGTTTCAGCCGAACACGACGCGCTACTAGTGGCGGATCGGCGATCTCCTCGCCTAACGAAGGCGTGAGGCGCGAGGCGTAAGGGCGAGGCAAGGGAAGAGTCGCGGGAACTGTGTCGAATCTTTCAAGACACACGGCACCGCGAAGGGCAGGTTCAAGCCATGCTCAGACGAATCGTCGCCGCTATCGCGATTGCCTTATCTATTGTCCTCCTGGCCCTTGCGTTCTCGGCCCGAAACGCTCGCGCCACGAGTGCCTGGCTTCGCCTAACGTATCGCGCCGCGTCTGCCAGGGGCCGCCGCGTCACGTTCGGCTCATCCAACCGGCGACGCACGTCGCTTACCCAGCCGTGCCGTCGCGTACGAGGATCTCGCGAGCGCTCGCGCACGAGCGTAACAAGTCTCAAGGCCGCGGATGCGACGGCTGCCGGTGATGCTTGGGCGGCCTCGAGGAGCAGCGAACGAAAGGCGGCGACGTCGTCGGCCACGTCCGGTGCCGACACATACACACGCTTCGTGAGACGCAGTTCTGGAAAGCCAAAAGCTTCGATGACCAGGCAGTGAGCACCGTCGCCGAGTGCGTGGACTTCGTGTGCATCTCCACCGGGCGAGTACCGCAGCGCACCCGCGGTGATACTGACCGGCTCAGGGCCAAGAAGCTCTCGTAAGGCACCGTCGAACATAACGAGCAGATGCGGCGGGGAGTGCTCGTGACGCGGAACGTGAAAGTTGCGTGGTAAGAGGAACTCCGCGATCAAAACTGAACGCGTTTTGCGCGTCCGCATCATGGGCACGTTGGGCGGGAACGGCTCACTGGCCATGGGCTCCAACTACAGCGCCTGCCGAGACCCTGTTTCAAGGTCTACGGCAGGCTTCTCAATCAATCCACGAATGCCCAAAGCAACTCGCGACTTCGTTTGTCCATCTGCGTCGGATCGGCGAGGTGATACAAGTCGCCACCGACGTCGCGTATCAAACGACCGCCGCTAGGCAATACGCGGGGCCAATCGTCCAGGTGCGTCTGAAACGTTCGACGCCCCTGTTTGGTCTCAACCGTCCAATGCCGGATTTCGACTTCTTCATCGATCTCCAACACGCTGGTGATCTCGAGAACGAAGCCCGCTGCAGCGAGCGCATTCTCCAGCGCCGCACGCGATGTCTCATCGAGCGCTGATTGATCGTCGACCAGCGCGATCTCGGCATCGTCGTCATCGCGCAGCGAGAGGTGTCGCCGCGGTTCTGACCACGGAAAGAGCTGGCGCACTTTCACAGCGATCGCCTTGCCGTCCTTGAGCGCGATCAATCGACCGTCTGCGCGTTGACGCAATACGAGTTCTGAGTGATCGGCTTCCAGTTGAGGGACGGCGATGTCTTTCGCACCTAACAATTCCATAGACTCCTCCTCTATCAGGGTTGGGTGACGGAACGCGGAAGGTTCCGGGCCTGGTTCCGCCGGCTTTTCTCCACGTTCCGTCGACATACGTTGATCTCCCTACTGCAGTTGCAGCTGCAATTCGTACAGACGGCGATAGATGCCGTCAGTGTTGCCTAACAACTCACGGTGCGTCCCCGACTCAGCGAGCTTCCCGTCCTCCAGCACGAACAGCCGTGACGCGCGCCGCAACGTCGACAGCCGATGCGCGATTGCGAACACCGTGCGACCGGCAATCAAGCGTTCCAGCGCTTCCTGGATCTCTCGCTCCGTCTCCGTGTCCACGCTGCTCGTGGCCTCGTCGAGGATGAGGATCCGCGGGTTGTGCAGGATCGCTCGCGCGATCGAGATGCGCTGCCGTTCACCACCCGAGAGCGTGTGTCCACGCTCACCCACCACCGTGTCGTACCCCTGTCCCAATTTGCAGATGAAGTCATGCGCATTGGCCGCTTTCACGGCCGCGATCACTTCACCTAACGATGCATCCGGCAAGCCGTAGCGGATGTTCTCGAGAATCGTCCCGTGAAAGAGGTACGGATCCTGAAGCACCATCCCTAACTGCTCGCGGTAGTGCCCCGTATCGAGCTGCCGCACGTCCACGCCGTCCACTTTCACCGATCCGCCCGTCACGTCGTAAAAGCGCGCGATCAAGCTCACGACGGTCGATTTCCCTCCGCCCGACGGTCCCACGAGACCGATCAGCTCACCCGGTGCGACGTCGAAGCTGATGCCACGTAACACCTGCCTAACGCCGTCGTATGCGAACGTCACGTTCTCGAACGTCACCCGACCCTGAACCGGCGTCAGTTTGATTGGCGCCGGACCGTCCCGCACCTCCGGTTTGCTATCCAACACTTCGAAGACGCGGTGCGCCGAGCTGGTCGCACGGTTCATCGTACGTGCCATCTGCCCGATCATCTCGATGGGGTTGATGAACATCGTCGCGTAGAGCAGGAACGACACGAACACACCTGCCGAGAGCGGCGATCCGTCGCCTAACAAGCGCGGCACCGCGAACACCCAAACCAGAATGGTGGTCAAGTGCACGAGCAGCATCAGCGCCGGCCAGAACGTCGTCCACTTCCGATGAATGCGATTGAACTCGTCGGTCACGTCGTCGTTACGCTCACCGAAGCGACCGATTTCCCGCGACTCCTGATTGAATGCTTTTACCACGCGGATACCCGGAATCGTATCCGACAACACGTCCGTTACCCGCGACCACTTGCGCCACGCCCGGATGAACAACCGCTGCAGCGACTCACCATGCCAGTAAATCAGGTAGATAAGCAACGGCACCGGCAGCGTCATAACGAGACCGAGACGCCAGTCGAGCACGATCAAGACAACGCCTAACCCGAGCAGCATCACGATGGACAGCGACACGTCCACCACACCGAACGCCAGGAAGTCCCAGAGCCGATCCGTGTCCGCGGTCACCCGCGTGATGAGGCTCCCCGTCTTCTTCCGCGAGAAGAAAGCGAGGCTCAACCGCTGGATGTGCTCGTACAGCTCCCGTCGTAAGTCGCGAGCGACGAATTCGCCAAGCACTGACATGAGCCTGAGCCTAACGAGCGCCGCCGCCTCACGAATCACGAGTAGCACGCCCATCGCTGTCACCGCCAGCCAAACCACGGCTGCCGCGCGTTCGCGCGAGAGCGTTCCTTCCTGCACTGGGCGCACCATGCTGTCGATCACGTAACCGGCGAGATACGGTGGTAGAAGACTGACCAGCGTGATGAGCCCCGCCGCAGATAAGCCAAGCCACAGCTGCTTGCGATACGGCTTGAGATAGGAAAGCAGCCGCAGAATGACCGCCCGCCGCTGATTCGCCACGAGCGCTTGCGCATCCCGAACCGGCCGCGCGACCGCTTCCGCGTACACGCGATCGGCATCACTGGACGTGACCGTACGTCCGGCGATCGCTTCTTCGAGAACAAACCTGATGTTTTCAAAGGCCCCTCGCTGCCTGTGCGTGTAGCGCACGACGGCCAGCGGCGGGTCGTTAGGCGCACCGAGCAGACTCAGGGTATTTGCCGAGAGGCCTGGCGTGTCGTGCACCGCTTGAATGCGCTGCCGTTCCACGGCGTGCACGTCCCACGCGCCTTCCGCGTCGCTGCGCGCAAGCGCCACGTGGCGCGGGCCAAGCGCGAGCCACGATTCTTTCAGTTGTAGTTTGTGATCGAGATCGGCGAGCCCGTACAGCTGCACCGGCTGGCCGCCGAATGCGTACTCGATACGCGATCGGAGTGCTGGCGGCAGCTGCACGGGCTGCTTGAGATAGCGATGTATGATTTGCTGGTCCATGTCGTTGATCCGTCAGTAGTTAGGCAACAAAAAAGCCCTTCGGGTCCTACGCACCCGAAGAGCCGGATCACGACATCGAATCGCGGACTTCTAGGGTGCTCCGCCTCCGGCGGTGCGGCCGCCATAAATGGCCGGTCCAAGGCGCACGACGCCCATGAACGCGAAGTCCACGGGTGCGTGGCACCGAACCGAAGAGGTGAGCTGAGAGTTCTGTATCATCAGAGTGGGATTCCTCCGCGACGAAGCGCGGGATGCTGCTCGCAACTTAGGAAGATTCGTTACGACGAGCAAGTCCCACAGTTTCACGCGCGTCAGCGGCCGGCGGAATACGCGCGTGCCTGCGTTACTTCGACGGCGATGCGACACCCCGGTTCGATGCCGCGCAGGAGACTGCTGCGCCGCGGAAACTGCGCCATGAGGGCGCCTCCGCCGTCGATCGTCGCCTCGACCTTCACGCGGTCGCCTAACGGGAATAGCCGTGTGACGGTGGCGATGCCGGTATCCTCGCGCCAGAACTTGAGGTCGTACGCGCGAATGACCAGGCGCACCGCCTGATCCGTCGTTGCTCGTTCCAGTGGGACGCGCAGCGCACCGGCCACCGCCGCGTCCCCTTCCACGCGTGCATCGAGTACATTCACGTCGCCGACAAAGCGCGCGACGAACTCTGTTGCCGGATGGTCGAGGATATCGAGTGGCGGCCCCTCTTGCTCCACGCGGCCGCGATTGATGACGAGCACGCGATCAGCCAGCGCAAACGCCTCTTCCTGGTCGTGCGTGACGAACACCGTGGTGACACCTGTCTCGTCGTGCAGCCGACGCACCCACTGCCGCAGCTCGTGCCGCACTTTGGCATCAACCGCGGCAAACGGTTCGTCCAACAGCAGAAGCTTCGGGCGCGGAGCGAGCGCACGCGCCAGCGCGACGCGCTGACGCTGACCGCCTGACAACTCCGATGGCATCTGCCGTTCGTACCCTTCGAGCCCCGTTATGCGCAGCAAGTCGCGCACGCGGTGATCGCGCTCCTCTTTGGGCACTTTCTGAACTTCCAGGCCGAAGCCGATGTTGCCGGCGACCGTCATGTGGCGAAAGAGCGCGTAGTGCTGAAAGACGAAACCGACCCGCCGTTTGCGGGCGTGGTCCCCTTCGACCTGCTGTCCGTCGAAGCTGACCGTTCCTGAATCGGGATGATCGAGCCCGGCGATAATTCGGAGTGTCGTACTCTTGCCGCCGCCGGATGGTCCGAGGAACGCAATGAGCTCCCCGGAGCGAATATCGAAGCTCACATCGTCCAGCGCGACGAAATTGCCGAATCGCTTCGTTAGGTGCGATACGCTGACATTCATTTCCGCACTCTCTTTTTGCGCAGCTGTTCGAGGGTAAAAAGAAACGCCATGCTGAGAAGGGCGAGGACGATCGCGAGTCCGAACGCGGCTGCGTCGTCGCGCTCCTCGAGCGCACCATAGATGAACGTGGTGGCGGTCTCGGTACGGCCCGTAATCGCGCCGCCAAGCACGAGCACCGCGCCGAATTCGCCTAGCGCACGCGCTGCGGTGAGCGTGAGCCCCAACGTGAGCCCGCGTCGGATGTTGGGCAGGGTGACTCGAAAGAACGTACGCCACGGCGATGAGCCGAGCGTCGCCGCCACGTGCTCCTCGTCGTTCCCCACCTCGGCGAGCACATAGCTCACCTCTCGTACGGTGAACGGCAGCGTCACGAACAACGTGGCCAGGACGAGTCCGGGAAAGGCAAAGGCGACCCGCAGATCGACTGCCTGAAGGACGGGGGCGAGCCAGCCGGCGCGCCCCACCGTCAACAGAAAGGCCAGACCGATCATCACCGGCGACACGGCGAGCACGAGGTCGATGGTGGCGTCGAGAATGGCCAGTCCACGGAACCGCTGCCTAACGAGCGTCAGCGCGGCAGCGATCCCAAAGACCCCGTTGACGACCACCGCGATGACCGTCAACACAAGCGTCATGCGCAGTGCGGCGAGCGCCGCCGGTGAGGTGACGCCGCGCACGATCGCCGGCAACCCGAGGCGTACGGCCTCCAGCCCAAGCGCGCCAAGTGGCAAGAGGAGAACCACACCGACATACAACAGCACCGCGACGAAGACGATGACGCGCGCCGGCGTCCACGCCGCCCGCCTTCGCGGTTGGTCCTCGCGCGGCTCCACCGGCATCGCCGGCTCGGGCGCGACGAGGTCGACCTCGAGCGTGGCGGGACGCGCGCGCGGAGAGGCCTCATCGTCGCCGACGGGATTCGGCAGGGCGCGCAGCACAGCGCCCGCGAGTACGTGACGCCCCAGCACGCTAGACACGCCGGTTCCCGAGGGAGTGACGCAACGCGCGCGCACCTAACGAGAGGGCAAAGGACAGAGTGAGCAGAACCAGGGACACCGCCGCTGCTACGTCCGGGCGCCCGCCTTCCACTTCGCCGAAGATGTAGATCGCGCCGGTCAGCGACTTGTGCGGAATATTCCCGGACACCACCACAATCGATCCGAACTCGGCGATGGCGCGTGCGAAGGACTGCAGCGCGCCTACACCAATGGCCGGCATGAGCGCCGGAAGAATGACGCGCCGTACCACAACCCAGTCACCGGCGCCTAACGTGCGAGCGGCTTCTTCTTCAGCGGGGTCGAGCTCCGCGAGCACGGGTTCCACCGCGCGCACGACAAACGGCATCGTGACGAACAGCAGGGCGAAGATGATCGCCGGCGGCGCGAACATGACCTCGATGCCGTTCGCCGCAAACCAGCGGCCCAGCGGACGAGTCGGGCCTAGGAGCAGCACGAGCATCACGCCGGTGATGAGCGTGGGCACGGCAAACGGCAAGTCCACGAGGGACTGGAGCAGGGATCGTCCGGGGAAGCGAAAGCGCACGAGGACCCACGCCGTCGCCGTGCCAGTGACCGCGTTGACGATCGCCGTTAGGCCCCCGGTCCACAGCGTCAGCAGCAGTGCGTCCGCAGCCGTCGGCGAGCTGACGGCGCGCCACACCCCGTCGAGGCCGTTGCGCATGCCAGTCGACGCCAGTGCGAGGAGCGGAAGCGCGACAAGAAACGCCACGTACACCAGCACACCGCCGCGCATAACGCGCTGAATTGGGGACGCGCGCAGGGTTGCTGCTGTCATTGTTGTGCAGTCACGCGTGCCGAGGCGCGCTCGAACACACCGCCAGGACCAAAGAGATTGCGCGTGACCACCGGCCATCCGCCGAGGCCGTCAATTGTGAACAGGTCGGCGACGTCCGGATATTTCGCTCTGAATTCAGCCGCGACCGTTGGCTCAACGGGTCGCAGACCCGTTTCAGCGAAGATGCGCTGTGCGGCCGGTGTCATTAGGAATTGCACGAACGCTTCGGCGACGGCCAGGGTGCCGCGCTTCCTGGCATACGTATCGACGACGGCGATCGGGTTGTCGATGCGGATGGTTCCGCGCGGGATGACGAACTGCATCGGCTTCCCGGCGGTCTGGGCAACGAGCACTTCGTTTTCATAAGTGATGGCAGCGTCACCGACTCCACCTTCGAACGTGATAATGGACTCGCGGGCGCCTTTATCCATGATGACGACATTGCGCATGATGTCGCGCAGCAGACGTTCGGCTGCCGCACTGTCCCCGGCGGGCGCCGACGTTAGGCCTCGCAAGGCCGCGCCGTAGATCGCGGCCACGTTCCACATCGCACCGCCGCTCGTGCGCGGGTTGGGCGCGACGACCTGCATGCCGGGGCGTCGCAGGTCATCCCAGCCGCGGATGTTCTTGGGATTGCCTGGACGCACCGCGATGACGACGAGTGACTGCGTGACCATTCCGCCTAACGCGCGAGCCTTCCAATCGTGCGCGATCAGCTGCTCCTTCATGAGCGTCTCGAGGTCGGGTTCCAACGAGAGGGCGGCGAGGTCGGCCTCGAAACCACCGACGATGGCGCGCGCCTGTGCCGCGCTGCCGAGGTAGGACTCTTCGAACCCGACCGATCGCCCGGTGCGCGCTTTCAAGTCCGCGGCGAACGCTGGAAGGATTTTTCGGTATGCCTCTCGCGGCGTCGTGTACGCCCCCAAGGCGAGTGTCACGGAGTCTTCGCCCGATCCCGACTGGCTCGCGGCACAGGCCCACGTCGCGACAGCGAGGAGCATTGTAGCGCCGAGCGTGACGCGGCTCCGCCACGTTTGTGGCTGAATGCTGCGAAACGGACCTGAGCGATTACTAAGCTCGGCGCTGCTTCGAAGCGATCGGTACGGTGCTAACTTGTTACCAGCCATGGAGTTTGCGTCATCGATCGTGGCGGCGGGGCGCTGAAGGTCCGTAGGATCTGATGGCATCGACTTTGAAATATCCGGGCCGAGCCATATCGGCCGTAATATTTCACGGTTTCTGATGTCCGTCTCGGAGCACGGGTCCCAACTGCTGGTCGACGTCTGGCGGACTACTGCCCAGTCTGCAGCCTTGAGCGACTTGCTCACGCGGCTCGCCGGCGTGCTGGCTCGCGCGCTTCCGGCCGACTACGTCGCGGTCAGGCAGCTCGACCCGGTTGCGCGGCGGGTGGAAACACTGGCGGTTGCCGCGCTGCGCCCATGTGCGCTTCCACCCTTGGCCAAGGATGGTCTGTCCGACGCGGAGTTCGAGACGCTGGCTGGTTGGTGCCGTCAGGGGAGCGTGACCGGGTCCTCCCAGGGCGCCGACCCGGATCTCGTTAGGCTCGCGGTGCCGCGGCCGCTGCACGCGTCCAGTGAAGTACTGCTCGCGCCCTTGCGCAGTGCTACCGGGCTCCTCGGTCTGGCGGTCGTCGTCAGTCGCACGCGCGGCCGACTCGGTGCTACACACGCTGCTCTCGCGACGGATCTGATCGCTCCCATCACGACCGCGCTCGAGAACGACCTGCGGCTCAAGGAGTTTTCGCGGCAGCGCGAGGCGTTGGAGGCGGATAAGCGCGCCTTGTTGCAACGACAGGAGCGTCAAGACCTGGCTGACACAATTGTCGGCCGTGAGTCGGGGCTTCAGGTCGTCATGGATCGCATCGAACAGGTAGCCGCGACGGATCTTCCGGTGCTCTTGTTAGGCGAAGCCGGGACCGGGAAAGAGGTGCTTGCGCGCGCGATCCACAGTCGATCGAAACGGGCGAGCGGGCCGATTCTGTGTGTCAACTGCGGGGCGCTGCGCGCGGGCCTGGTTGAGTCCGAGCTGTTTGGCCAGGAGCGCGCGAGTTTTTCCGGCGGCGCGCTACGCAAAGGGTGGTTCGAGCGGGCCGACGGAGGCACGCTTTTCCTCGATGAAATCGCGGAGTTGTCGCTGGAGGCGCAGGCGCGCTTGTTAGGCGTTCTCCAGGCGGGAAACATGGAGCGCGTGGGCGGCCGCCGCTCGCAGAGCGTCGACGTGCGCATCGTTGCCGCCACGCAGCGCAACCTCGGCGAGCTGGTGGCGCGCGGTGCGTTCCGTGAGGATCTCTGGTATCGGATCGGCGGCTTCCCAATCGAAGTTCCGCCGCTGCGGGCGCGACGCGAAGACATTGCGCCGTTGGCCGCGCACTTTGCGCTACGCGTGGGGATGCGCATCGGTGGGACGCCGCTGGCGCTCAGCAACGAGGACATCGACCTGCTCCTCGCGTATCCATGGCCGGGGAATGTGCGTGAGTTAGCGGCGGTGATCGAGCGCGCCGCGATTCTGGGGAATGGGAAGCAGCTGCGCGTGGCTGCCGCGTTAGGGAACGGCACCGCGGCCAAGTCGTCTTTGCCGTGGTCCGGTGGTCGCGCGGCCCGCAGCGCCGGTGCAGCGGATCCCGCCGCGGTGGCCACGCTAGACGACGCGATGCGCGAACACATTGAGCGCGCCCTCACGGCAACGAACGGCCGGATCGAGGGGCCGCGTGGGGCGGCTGCGCTCCTGCGCATCAATCCGCACACACTGCGAGCGCGCATGCGCAAGTTGCGCATCGACTGGACGCGATTCCGACAAGAGCTTCCGGAGTTTACCGGCGACCCACACTGGGAATAGCGAATGATCACGGCAATAGCGCGAGCGCGAAATCGTTAGGTCAGCTCGGCACGTTTTTCGCTGCGGCCCGCGTTGCGGTGGGGCGCCGGTATGCTTAGCATGACACGACCCGTCAGCCTCACGCCCAAAGGAGACTGCGAACGGCCGTGCTCGTCATGCATCGATGAACGAAGGGAGCACCACTCCCGAGGTCGACCGATTCGTTCTCGGATTCATCGACAGTGTTCCACACCTGGAAGCGCTACTGATCCTGTGGCGCACACGTCCGCGTGTGTGGACTATCGCAGAGCTCGCCAAAGCACTGTATCTCCAGGCTCGTCAAACTGAGGCCATCGCGGGAGACCTGACCCGGGACGGCTTCCTCGTGGCTTCGAGCGAGGGCGTCCAGTACGCCGCCGATGCAGCTGAGCAGGATCGGCTGATCAGCGCGGTGGATCAGACATATCGGCGCGAGACGGTGCGGTTATCCACGATGCTGCACGCTCGCGGTTCGCGCGCGCTGCGCGATTTCGCGCAATCGTTCCAACTGAAAAGGAAAAAGGACTAGCATGGCTGCCGCCGTTTACATCCTTGGGGCGCTCACGAGCCTGGCGTGCGCAGTCCTCCTGCTGCGCGGTTACACGCGCGGTCATCAGCGGCTCCTGCTGTGGAGCGGCTTGTGCTTCGCCGCGCTCGCCGTATCGAATGCGCTCGTCTTCTTCGATCTCGTGGTCGTGCCGCACCGCGATCTGTACCGTTGGCGATTGATCGTGGCGGCCCTGGCGATGAGCCTCTTGCTCTATCGTCTTGTGTGGGAGGAGAACTGACGATGATCGACGGCTTCCTCCTGGGTGTTGTCGCTTTCGCGTCGCTGGTGGCGAGCGTGTTTTTCCTCAAGTTCTGGCGCAAGACGCGCGACATCCTTTTCCTTGCGTTCGCCGTCTCTTTCTTCATCGAAGGCGTGAATCGTTTGTCGTTCCTCGGGCTGGCGAGGCCTAACGAGGGGCACCCGACCATTTACGTCGTGCGGTTGATCGCGTTCTTGATCATCCTCGCCGCGATTCTCTGGAAGAACTACGGTGGGCGCCGCTCAGTGCAATAAACGGCTAGAGGCGTGGCGCGACCGCCTTGGCGGCGTCCGCCGACGTGATCACCGGAATGACTTCGAACTCCGTCACGTCTTTCCAATGCGAGATCCATTCTTCGAGTAACGCCGGATCCGTGCACTGCATGACCTGATAGCAGCGCGCGAGATCCGTCGTTACCCAACTAGCGACGTACTCGAGACCAGCGGGCGCCATGCGCCCACGATCACGGAAGCGGCGATACACCGGGAGTGGATCTCCATGGCGGAACTTCTCGATGATCATGTAAAGCATGGCACCGTGTGGTTGCGGCGATCACGTTAGGCGGCGCGCCCCAGCCCCGACTGCGCGACGAGGGGGATGACAGTCTCCGCAAATCGCTCCATTTCTTCGAACTGCGGGCTGCACTGTAGCAAAAGTACGTCGACGCCCGCCGCGGCGAATTCCCGGATACGATCGGCAACCTGTTCCGGCGTCCCCACCAAGCCAGCGCGCAGGCCGCGATTTGACACGGAGTAGTCCTCCAAACTCACCCGCTGTTCGAGCTGCGTGTGCTGAATCCACTCCTGGTAGTTGCTGTAGCCAGGGGAGCCCGGCTGCACGTTGGTGATCCGTTCCAGTTCGCGCTGGGCCGCCTGCTCGTTCTCGCGCACGATGACGTAGGCGGCCATCGCGAATTGCAGGGGCGGGAGCTCTAACGACTCACGCCGCGCGCGCATGTCGGCGATCTTCGGAGCAACGCGATCGGGTGGGTCACCGTGCATGGCATAGGCGTCGCACGTTTGCGAGATGAGGCGCTTCGCGGCGTCGGATTCGCCGCCGGCGTAGATCGCCGGGCGCGGCTGCCTAACGGGCTTTGGCTCCAGCACGGCTTCGTCAACGCCGTAGTACGTTCCCTGGAAGCTGAAGCGCGGCGTATGCCAGACGCCATCGACGATCGCCAGCCACTCGGCGG